>JAQGHT010000501.1 GCA_028291565.1 Planctomycetaceae bacterium
AACGAACCCTGATGGGAATTGGTCACAGATTTTTCGATCCAGTTGGTGTAAAGTTGTGTGACATGGGACCTGCCGTTGATTCGGTAAGATGTTCCAGACTTTGAAGTTGCGCCGTTCGGACTGATCCCGACGGCGTTAGACAAAAAACTCCGTTGGGATAATTTCTGTGAACCTGTAACCAAAGTCACGTGCGGTCATCGAGACTCTGGATGCGTTCTTCTGGTGGCAGTTTGACGTTGGGAAAACCGTTCGGGCGGAAACGAATGATCCGCCCCGGCCTGAATCCTTCTAACAACCGGCCAAGCTGAACCCGTAATTGCAAACCGCTGCTGCCCGATGGCGGATTCGGGATGTCCTTGAAATCGAGAACCGGACCGCCCCGTGCGTCATGCTCCTGCCACCACGTTCGCAAGGTCCACTCGGCGGCGGCTAACACCCCTCCGCCACCGGGCTTGGCCTGCGCGCGGGCCGCGTCATACAACGTCGGGTCCATCCCGCCGAACAGAGTGACGGTCACGATCCCGGCTCCGCCTGGCTGGTGCTCGACTTGATCAACCCACCCGGCCAACCAACGCGTTCGCTGGTGACGCAGATGAATCTGACGTTGGACTTCTGTGGCCAGTTGTCGGCTTTCTGGATCAAGCCAGATATCAGCCACGTGAAATGTGCCGTTTTTCCATTCGGGTGCCCACGTCAGATTGACTTGCACGGTCTGTTCTGGCGTCAGATCCTTGAGTTCGCCGAACCCACGTCCTTTCCAAACTCGAGTACTCCCGTCGATCTCAAAAGTCTGTTCGCCGTTCAGCCCCAGTTTCGCGACTTTGCCGCTGGAATTGACCTTCAACGTTCCCTTGTTGAGATCTACGGCTGCGATCTTCCAAACTTGCCCCTGGCGTTCATAGAAACTGAAGTCGTCTTCCAGCGTGAAGGCCTGATTCTGCTTCGGAACGTATTGCGAGGGATTCGGATCAACAGGCGGATACGTGGTGACCCCTTCCGTCGGCAGCAAGTAGATGCCATGTAGAACCGTGCCGATCGGAATATCACGCAATTCCGCGGGTGCCCCGTGATATCGCACCATGCCATAGGGAAGCAAGGCGAATCGATGGCTGGGCGCGGAATGATATCGGCTGTCGTTCGTGTCGCCGACTAGCCGAATCGCACCCCGCCGGTTGACGTGATCAACCGACACAAGTTCTCCCGCCTGATACACTCCGACGTCGGGAGCAGGAAACGTCCCGGGCTTGGGCACAACATCGGTTTCGCTAGCGACAACTGGCGCCGCACCATAGAGCAATCGCAGCGATGCAACCGTCACTCCGAGCGACTTCAACAGCTGCCGGCGATTCAAGGAATTTTGATCATCGAGAACATACAAAACGGACATGATACTTCCTGAGTGATTCAAGATCAGCGCTTCTGAAACAGGTCGGATAGAACCAGATTTTCGATAACCGTACGGAGCTTGTAGCCGTCCGGCTTGCTGGCGACGGCGATTGCCTTGATCTGGGCGGCGTCATCGATCGTCATCACGCGCCGCAAAGCATAGGTGGCGAGTTGTTCCACGAAGGCCTCGGCAAAGCGGTCGAGATCCTGAGCCAACAGCTGTTTGAATTCGTCCGGTCCCTGGAATGTCTGACCGGTTGGTAAGGTCCCATTGGAATTCACGGGCGGATTGGCCCCCTGCCCTGCCGCAACACGTTCCTCAGTGCGCCAGCCCCCGATCGCATCGAAGTTCTCGAAGGCGAATCCCAACGGATCGATCTTCTGATGGCAGGATGCACAAGTCGCGTGCGTCGCATGGGCGTCGAGTTGCATGCGTATCGTCGCTTTCGGCTTGTCGCTCGGCGTCGGTGCCAATGGCTCGACGTTCGGTGGTGGCGGCGGAGGGGTCCGACCGAAAATGGCTTCCGAAACCCACACGCCACGATGCACCGGCCGATGCCGCGTGCCATCCGATGTCAGCGACAGGATTGAAGCCTGAGTCAGCAACCCGCCCCGATGATCGTCAGGACGGAGTTTGAATTTCTGAAAGCCAGATTGCGTGGACAGGGGCGGCACGGGTTGTGGCAATTTGTAATGAACAGCCAGACGTGAATTCACCATCGTCCAATCAGAAACGAGGAACTCGCGCAGCGACAGGTTTTTCGAGTAAACTTCATTGAAGAATTCCAACGTCTCCAGCGTCATGCTCTTTTCGAGCCACTTATCGTACTCGCGATATAAGCCAGGATCGGGCGGAAACATCCCCAGGCGGTGTAGTTGCAACCATTGCCGGGGGAACGCCTCAGTGAAACGCTTGCTCTTGGAATCGGCCAGCATCCGCCCGAGTTGTCCGCGAAGTGCGTCAGGTTTGACGAGCGTTCCGGATTGCGCGGCGGCAATCAGTTCCGCATCGGGCATCGAACTCCACAAAAAATACGACATCCGTGAGGCGAGTTCCCAGTCGTTCACTGTGGTTCGCTTCTCGTTGGCAGACCCTTCTTCGAGATAATAGAAGTTCTTGGACGTCAAAACTGCAACCAGTGCCGATCGATATGCAGTGTCAGCCGTTTCACCCGCTTTGATTTCATTTTCCACAATCTTGACGTACCGCTCAGTTTCGGAATCCGTCGCAGGACGACGCCAGGCACGCGTGGCGAACTGTTTTAGGCAAGTTCGCACTTCATTCCAATTGACCTCTTTGGCGGCGAGACTCGCAGGAAAGACGCCATCCCGTTTCTTCTGATCCTCAGCGGTGACGATCGGGCCTTCCCATTCAATCCAATCAACCAGCAACATGGGATACATGGCTTCACCTTTGTCGGTGAACAGCATATACCCTGTCGGATTGATCCGCCGCATGTCGCGGGTGCTCGTGAAAATGCTGCCTCCGCCGTGGGTCACGTTTGCGGTGTGGTCACCGTCTCCCTCCTGGGGAAAGGCGCCAGAGACTTCATTTACCAGGTTGAAACCGCCAGGAGACAACGCCGCTTCGAATTCGACGATGACTGGCTTTGTCTCAGGGGCGAAAACGTCCTGATCGAAGATCGACTTCTTCAATTGCTGATTCCAGATCGACAGATGCGGCGCAGGCCCTTGCGGCGGCTGCATGCCACTCAGCTGAATGCGAACCCGATAGTTTCCGGGATGCGAGATATTCATCAAATGCAGACGGCGGCCCGGGAAGAGCTGCCAGCGAACGTTCTCCTTGATCTTTTGCTCGGCCAGCCATTTTTCATGCCCTTGGTTGGCATCTCGGCGAACAATGGCCGACTTGGCCTGCTGAGCGGGAAACGCCAGATCAAGGACGGATTCGGCCGCTCGAAAATAGCGATCCACGTGAGACGGTGACAGCGACAGCAGGGATCCGATTCGATCGAAACCATGCCAGCGCGGGTCTTCATTGAACACACCCGGCTGATTGACGTCGAAGTAAACGCCCAGCAAATCATAGATCGAATTGGCATACTCGTCGCGACTGAGCCGGTAATGGGCGACCGGGCCGCGCTTGGCCATCCGCGCCGCTTCGCCCTCCTTGATCCGCGCCGAAATCCAATCGACCGCCTTTCCCAGTTCTTCTGCTTTCGGCTGAGGTTCCTTTTTGGGCGGCATCTCGCCCGAGTTCATCCGAAAGACGACTTCACCCCAACGTTGGGCGGTCGCCTGATCGACGAATTCGCGTGGCAGAGTATCCAACCGGAATTTCCCTTCCTGCTTCTGCGAGTCATGGCAACGCAGGCAGTAAGTCTTGAACAGCGGCAGCACACTTGCATCGAACCCCACGGGTTCGGCAGCGAAAGTCGTGCTTGAGAAAAGGACTGCCGTCAATACGGTCAGCGTCTTGATCAATCGTTTCATCCCCTGCTCTTTCGATCGCTTCGATGACTGTGGATCATCGCCTCAACAAGTATCAGAACTGACGACAGTGAGCTTGGCGGAACCTGATGGGTTGGGTGATGCACACTATTACCGAGTTTCATGCAAAACGCGAAATCTTACGAGGAAACGGTAGTTTGTTGTGCACAATTGACACTTTGGTTCCGATCCGCCCCCAACAACCTCGCGTCTAATGGCACTCGACGGCAACTCAAGCATTGGGAGTCAGTGAGACCGGCAAAAACGACAACTTTTGAGATCCTACGGGGCGTGCAAAGTGGTACACCGTAAGTGCAAAGGAGTCCAAGGATTACTGACAGTACCGGGAAACCTGTTGCGGAGCAAGTTCAAACGGAGATGAAAGTGCTGCTGGAGAGTGGTGCACCTCTTGGACTGCGGGAAGGTCACCAGCAGTTTGTGTTGAAGTGCGAGTTGGCGGCGGTACACCCAGCGATGCCCGCGCCTTTGATCCTATCCGTTACCTGACTTTCTACCGACACCTCGAACATCCGCAAATGCTGGTCCGTCGGTCATTTCGTTCTCGCCAAGATTGTCGTCGTAATCTTATTGCTGGGAATTCCCCGGCCATCAATGACTTCGACTTCAATCTTTCGGCCAAGAGGTTTGTTCTTCGAATCGAATTTCGCCGTCTGGAAAGTGATTCCACGCAACGACTGTTGGACCTCTGCATCCGTCACGCCGGGATTGAAGGTGATCGTCAAATTGAATGTTCCGCTTGCTTTTTTGAAGTTTGTTGCACCAGACTGCGTCACTGTTCCCAGGCTCGCCAGGTTTCCAATGTTGTAATCGGATAGCAGGCCGTTCCTTTGTACGAAGAAACTGATCTCGACTTTGCTCAAGTTGGAAGTCTCGTCGCCATCTTCTATGACAATATCGGGCAGCACTTTCACTGGTGGGCTCGCTTTCAAATATGTCACCGAACCCGAGCCACCACTCAGTGTAATTGGCTGCACTGAGTGTGTCAGGTTGATCGTGATGACGCCCGTTCCTTCCAACGATGGAGTACCGTTGTCAGTCACTCTCACAGTTAAGTGGAAGGTGGGATTTACCTCAAAGTTGAGAGCCGCCGAATTGGCCACGGTCAGAGCGCCAGTTACGGGATTAATCGCGAACGCACCGCCGACGTTGCCGCTGACGATGCTGAAGGATAACGTTTGCCCCGCGTCAGGATCCATTGCCGAGACGGTACCGACGGCAGTGTTCACTGCCGAGTTCCCAGGCAGAGAAAACGTCGCTGGAACAACTACGGGAGCTTGGTTGACCTCGATCAAATTGATTGTGATCGTTGAGGATGCCGAGAGTGCCGGAGTGCCGTTATCGGTTACCTTCACGGACAGTTGGAAGCTTGGATTCGTCTCGAAATTCAGAGCAGCGGGGTTGGTCACGGTCAGGGCACCAGTCGTGAGATTAATCGCGAATGCATTTCCGAAGTTGCCGCTGACGATGCTGAACGTGACAGTCTGACCTGCATTAGGATCGGTTGCCGAGACGATGCCGACGGTCGTGTTCACTGCCGAGTTTTCTGGCACGGAAAATGTTGCTGGGGCAACTATGGGCGCCTGGTTGACATCTGTCAGGTTGATGGTGATCGTTGTCGAAGCGGAGAGCGGCGGAGTGCCGTTATCCGTCACGCTCACGGACAGTTGGAAGGTCGGATTCGCCGCAAAATTCAAGGCAGCCGCATTGGCCACTGTCAGGGCGCCTGTTGTGGCATTGATCGCGAATGCATTTCCGACATTCCCGCTGACGATGCTGAAAGTTAACGTCTGCCCCACATCGGGATCGGTTGCCGTGACGTTGCCGACTGCAGTGCTTGCTTCCGCGTTCTCGGCCAGCGAAAATGTCGCCGGAACAATCACGGGAACTTGGTTGACGTCGTTCAAATTGATGGTGATCGTTGCAGATGCCGAGAGTGCCGGAGTGCCGTTATCGGTTGCCCTGACGGAAATTTGAAAGCTCGGATTCGTCGCGAATTTCAGGGCCGCCGCGTTGGACACAGTCAGGGCGCCGGTCGTGGGATTAATCACGAATGCATTTCCGACATTGCCGCCGGCGATGCTGAACGTCAACGTCTGATCAGGATCTGGATCAGTTGCCGTGACGTTGCCGACAATGGTGTTCACTGCCGAGTTTTCGCCTAACGAAAATGTCGCTGGAGCAACTACAGGGGCCTCGTTAACGTCAGTGAGGTTGACAGTGATCGTCGTAGAACCCGCGAGTGCCGGAGTGCCATTATCGGTTACTTTTACGGACAGTTGGAAGCTCGGATTCGCCTCAAAATTCAGGACCGAGGAGTTGGCCACCGTCAAGGCGCCTGTCGTGGGATTAATCGCGAATGCATTCCCCACGTTGCCGCTGACGATGCTGAACGCTGACGCCTGACCTGAATCTGGGTCAGTCGCCGTGACGTTGCCGACGAAGGTGTTCACTGCCAAGTTTTCGGCCAGGGTAAATGTTGCTGGAGCAACTTTAGGTGCTTCGTTAACGTCGGTTAAATTGATGACGACCGTCGCGAAAGTCGAGAGTGCCGGAGTTCCGTTATCCGTCACTTTTATGGATAATTGAAAGTTGGAATTTGTCTCGAAATTCAGGGCCGCCGAACTGGCCACCGCCAGGGCGCCTGTCGTGGGATTAATCACGAATGCATTTCCCAGGTTGCCGCCAGCAATGCTGAACGTAACAGTCTGATCAAAATCTGGATCCGTTGCGGTGACGTTGCCGACGATGGAGTTCACTGCCGTGTTCTCAGCCAGAGAGAACGTTGCAGAGGGAACGAGAGGAGCTTCGTTGACGTCGGTGAGGTTGATGGTGATCGTCGTAGAAGCCGAGAGTGTTGGGGTGCCATTATCCGTCGCCTTAACGGACAGTTGGAAGCTCGGATTCGTCTCAAAATTCAGGGCCGCCGCGTTGGCCACGGTCAGGGCGCCTGTCGTGGGATTAATCGCGAACGCATTTCCGACGTTGCCGCTATCGATGCTGAAAGTTAACGCCTGACCAAGATCAGGATCTGTTGCGACCACGTTTCCGACCGCAGTGTTCAACACCGAGTTCTCGGCAACCGTCAGTGTTTCAGGCTCGATAATTGGGGAATGGTTGACCGCAGCCGAATTGACAGTAATCGCGACAGAGCCTGTTCCTGTCAAATTGTCGGACGTGTCCAGGTTGGACAAACTGAGTGTGTCGGCCCCCTGATAACCGTTGTTCGGCGTGTATTTGAGTCCTGAGAGAATGGAATTCAGGCTCAACAGGGTTCCCGTGATGGCTAACGTCGAAGTTCCGTTGCCGGTCACTCCCGTTGTTGAATCCAGGGACAGCGTTCCATGTGTGACACTCAATGTCAATTGCTCAGCGGTGCCACTCAGGTCCGCTACAGCAATCAAGTTCGCACCAGAGAATGCCAGGACCGAATTATGGTTCACACTGACTGTCGCAGGAGCGTTAATCGTCGGAGCGGTAGGTGTGACAATGTGCTGTTCCACGGCACCAATGTCATTCGCAGTTCGGACCGCGCCGGTTTGATCATACACCAGCGTGATTGGGGCGCCGCTGTTATGATTCGTCCCTCCCCCTGACGCACGGGTAATTGTTATCGATTTGCCGCTCATGGCAGTCACGGTGACGATTTCGTTGTCGATCTTGAATTGCTGACCGACGGCGAGAAACGTCGTATCAGTAACGGACGTCGCCGTTGCGCCCGCGAGAAGATTTTGCGAGAGCGTGGCGAGCGGCGCGGCATTGCCGATCGCCGAACTGCCGGGGATCAACGCGACGGTTTTCGTCGGTCCGCCATTGTTGGCAAGAAGCGGCGTGCCGCCGGCGTCGGTGGCGAGAATCTGCGTGATGTCTCCACCGACCAGGTTGGACGTGGTGATGTTGGCGATGGGATTGTGGGAGACATCGCCACCACTATTGCCGGAAAGGATCGTGTTGAGGACGTAGGAGCTGCCGAATCTATCAGTGTAGAGGCCGCCGCCGTTGGGTGCCGTGTTCTCGGTGATTGTGGTGTTAATCGAAGTCAAGCCCCCGTCGTTGTAGATGCCACCACCGTTAAGGTTTGCAGTGTTCCCGAAAATCGTGTTATTCGTAAGCGACAAGGTGCTGATATTGTAAATGCCGCCGCCAGACGAGCTCGCCATATTCCCAAAGATCGTGTCATTCCGAGGCGTAAACATGCCATCGCTGTTGTTGCGGACTCCGCCACCGTCGGTTGCAGAGTTTTCGGAAATAGTGTCATTCACCGAACTCCAGTTGGCGAAAGAGTTTTCGACACCGCCGCCGGAGTGAGCGGCCGTGTTCCCAGAAATCGTGTCGTTGCTCGAGATCAACTGATCGCCGTTATCGATACCGCCGCCGTCGCCGCCCGCCGAATTCCCACTAATGAGATCACCGGTTGACGTCCACACGTCATTGTTATCGACCCCACCGCCTTGCGCGGTTGCCGTATTGCCAAATATTGTGTCGTTGGTCGACATCCAGGTGCCGTAACGGCAGTAGACTCCGCCGCCATCGGTTGCCGTGTTCGCGGAAATCGTATCATTGGTCGACGTCCATATGCCGTCGTTGACGACCCCACCACCATCCCCATTCACCGTATTCCCGGAAATTATGTTGTTGCTGGACACGAGGGTGTTGCCGCTGCTGATACCTCCGCCCTGACTATTAGTAATCGTGTCATGATCTAGAGTCAAATGTCCTCCGTTGACGATTGCGCCACGGCCATTGGAGTTCCCGTGTGTGAGCGTTAAACCAGTAATCGCTACGTTCCCGTTGAAGTACTGGCTGATGTTAAAGATCTGCGAACCGACATTGTCGCCAGCCACGCCGTCCCAGCCGCCATCGATCGTGAGTTGATTCGCTCCAAGGCCAGTGATTGTCATCGCTCCTGTGATGTCTAGCTCGCCGCTGGTGAGCTTGATCGTGCTGCCAGCGAGGTTGCTGGCGAAGATGATCGTATGACCGTCGTTGTCGCCGCTGGCTTGAGCAATTGCATCCCGGAGTGAACCGGTGCCGCTGTCATTGGTATTGGTCACGGTCAACGTAGGGGTGAGCAGCGTCCGCGATTCCAGCGACTGCACGTAAGCTGTGAAATCGCGTTGAGTAGCGATCCGGCGACGGGCGAGCGGGGTGCAGAAGAGTCGACAGATCCAATTTGACAGCAGCATCGAAGTAACCCTCATCATGGCAGGAAGCAAGGCCGTAATACGGAGAATACATTCATGTGAACAAGATATTAGCAAAAACAACATCCAGAGGCACGTCGACCGGAACGTCGTGGATCTTTCTGGCTGGAGTTGTCGGACAGCTACCCGAAACAATTCAATTCGCTGACTACAAGTGATCATTTCCTCAGTGGTGCGGCATCGAATGAAAGAGCCTGTCGACATCGCTGAAAATCAAGTATTTCAGCGGTGCGATCAAACAGGGGTTGAACGCGACGAGCGCACCGTACCGCGAAAGCGGCAATGCACCGACGGGGCAATTCTCGCAGCCGTTCTTGCAAAGTTTGTTCTGTCATGTTTTCCTTCTCAACACAATTGAATTCTGGTTGGACAGGGCACAACCACCGGTTATATGCGCAACAGCGACGGATCCTGACAGAAATCTCGAACGAAGTTTGCGACGACTGTTCGAGCTTCAGATTTGCCTGGCGAAAACGGGTGACGTTAGAGATCGTCCAGCTTATGAGGTATTAACGGCTAACGACTTACGCCGAGCCCGTGACAGGGAGGGCAAGTCGGGCAGGACGGAGCGATGGGACAATGTGTTGTTCGACCCATGCTTTTGAACAACTCGTCATTGATAGTGCTGTCAATGACCAGCAGGGCCGTTATTCCGATCACGCAACGCGCGGCCACCGTCAAGTTGATTGTTTGCAAGCGTCATTTGTCTCGTTACGCCGCCAGGAAAACAAGAAACCTCTTACAGCAATGTGTGCTGCAAAAGGTTTCATAGGTCTGGCAAAGTGATTTCTATCTGCGCCTGTCACCGTTGCTGTTGCTCTAAGACATAAGAATTGGAGTAATCATTGGATACGGCGAAGTGGCACTGACGAAATGAAGCGTTGGAAATGAGACGAAGTGGCGAAAAGGCTCTCTTACAAAAGGATTACACCGCAGCCGATGGCTTGGATCAGGACGAATTCGAGTGCCACTGGCAGTGCCAGTTCTGAACTTCCGTATACGTTTCGAAAGTGTTTTCTGACTAGAAATTGTCGTCAACCCACAAGCACTGGTGAAGCCAGCGGCACCCGAATTCGTCAAATTTCGACAGTGCCGTCCCGCCGCAATGCGTACGGGATGCACTGACCAGGTCACTTGTCCTGCGACGTATTGTACATTAGCATAGGAGTGGCTAGCCGTGCTTTAGCTTCCGCCTCAATTGTTTCTGCCTCCAACTTCCGTTTTTTCAACGCCTCTAGTCCTGGGTCTCCTCCGCCACATCCAGGCATACCCAGGAGCGTCATCGACAAGAGAAGTGTTAATAGTAGAGAAAGTGACCGACGACTCATAGCGGACTCCTTAAAGCTGAACTTGGGCAAGAGCAACATTGACAGGCACGAGGACCGGAACATGGTGGAACTTTCTGGCTGGAGTTGTCGGAAAACTACGCGAAGCGGTTCAATTGGCTGACTACTGGTGACCAATTTCTTTGTGTCTTTCGTTCGACAAACTACAGCGGCGCGTACGCGCCTCCGTGATCTTCGTTTCTTGGTCCTCTATTTCTGGCAATGAAACGGAACACAACCACAAGCACGACGCCGGCGAGGATCGAACATGCCACAAAATATGGACCGCTGTAGTCCGGTCCATAAAACATGAGAAAGACGCCCACGCCCGTGGCGATTGCAGCGACAATTGAAATCGGTACCGCGAGGAGCATCCATCCGATCGAACGCCATCTCTTGCCGGCGATTCGTTGCGGCAAGAGGGAGAAGGGGAATGGTATGCGTCGGTAGTGCCACACGAACCACCACAGCAAAATCGACAGGACTGGAATTGAAATAAGTATGTCACTGAAGGCCGACTGCCGAGCCTGCCATCTCCAGCCAGTCATTTCGAAGTTGCCAAAACGGTCACGGGTATGCGGCAGTTTCAGCTCGCGTTCAACCATCTGAACTCTTCCCTCGTAGAACTCGACAAATCCTCGCGTCTGCGATTCGGCGATGCCGAAGACGATGGCGAGCCAGACGCCAGCAAGCATGGAAGCATAAAAAGGAATTGCATTCGATGCCGCATCGTCCTGGGGTGCGGCATCATTCTGCGGCGATTTGGGAATGCTCTTGATTGCAATCGCAAAAAGTACAGTACTCGCTACGACAAAGGCTGACAAAGACACGACTCGTAGCGTGGTATAGTATCGTGCCATGTCGAATGCGAGTTTATAAGCTTCGACCAATCGGTCCATTTGTCATCCTTTCAAATCAAAATATTTCGGCGAACGGACTTTTCAACACTCCGAATCTCCACACCACCTGCCAACGGGGGCTACAAAGATAGAGGGGGGCTGGACTCTTTGGTTTTTTTCGTTTCTTTTTGCTCCTTGTCCTTCCAATTCCCAAACTCATCTAAGATTTCATTCGGTTCAATGCCTTTCTCCCTCAGTTCAGCCCTCAGCTTGACGATTTCCAGTTTCAACTTCGTTCTCTGCAGATTGAAGATTTGGAGTCCAAAAACAAGTGCAACAATTAAGGCAATCAGCAATGCTAAACCGCAGAGCACTTGGATCAATCCGCCGACGGCTGCTCCCGCTGCCAGAGCTCCTTTTTCAGCGGTTGACACCTATCTTTCAGCGGACGAAACCCATACTTTTGTCTGTGTTGTTTCCAGATTTTCATTTGTTGGACCCATCG
>JAQGHT010000528.1 GCA_028291565.1 Planctomycetaceae bacterium
ATTCTGGTGGTCGAAGCACCAGCCCTTATTTGAGGAACTAATCGACACACGTGGGAAACACGATGTTGCCAGTCCATTAGGTGAATGGACAAAAGTCGAATGCATCTGTTCTGGCTCAAAGATCACGATCAGAATTAATGGCGAGACCGTCAACGAATGTTTTGATGCGCGACCTGCAGCGGGAAAGATTCTGCTGCAAACGGAAGGACACGAGGTCTTCTTTCGAAACATGGAAATCCGGCCATTGGGGATGGCCGATCAGAAATAGAGCATTTACAAGAATCCTGCCTTCCTCGCCCGGGAGAGGCCGTCTAGCTTGGACAGAGCTGCCAGAAAGAGACATACGGCGATTGAACGGAACCGTCGGGACATATGAATAGACATTATGCGTCCCATCAGTCCGATCCCGCACAAGCCAGAGGCTTATGCTACGGCAAGGTTCGACACGCGACCACATTGACACGTTTCATCCAGGAATAATTCTATGCCTCTTCCAATTAAACCCGAAAATCCACTCGCCAACACGCGGCGGGATTTCCTGAAGACGTCAACGCTGGCCGCCGCGGGCGGTGCCATCGCAGGGACCTTGGGCCTCACCAGTTGCGTTCACGCGGCCGGTGACGACACACTGAAAGTCGGCTTGATCGGCTGTGGTGGCCGGGGAACAGGAGCTGCGTCACAAGCGTTGAACGCCGATAAGCGAGTCAAGCTGACCGCCCTGGGTGACCTGTTTGAAGACCGTCTGCAAACCAGTCTGCAGAGTCTGCTGAAAACGGATGGACTGGCTGACAAGATCGACGTCCCGCCGGAACGGCAATTCGTGGGTTTCGATGCCTATAAGCAGGTCCTCGCCAGTGGCGTCGATGTGGTCCTGTTGACAACGCCACCGCATTTCCGGCCGATGCACCTGAAGGCTGCGGTGGAAGCCGGTAAGCATGTTTTCGCGGAGAAACCCTGTGCCGTTGACGCCCCCGGGGTACACTCGGTCTTGCGGAGTTGCGAAGAAGCGAAAAAGAAGCAACTGTCGGTCGTCTCAGGACTGTGCCTGCGGTATTTCGACCCCTTCATGGAGGCCATCCAGCGGATTCACGACGGGGCGATCGGTCAAGTTCGCACGATGCTGGCGAACGATTATCGCGGTGTCATCTGGACCAAGCCGCGGCAGCCCGATTGGACTGATATGCACTGGCAAATGCGGAACTGGTATTATTTCACCTGGTTGTCCGGAGATTTCAACGTCGAGCAACATGTCCATAATCTCGACGCGTGCGCCTGGGCCATGGGTGACAAATATCCCGTCAAAGCCGTCGGTATGGGCGGACGCGAAGTGCGCAAGGGACTGGAATTCGGCAACATTTTCGATCATCACAGCGTCGTCTATGAATACGCGGACGGAACTCGGCTGATCAGCAATACCCGGCAGATGGACGGCTGCAAGAACGATATCAGCGTTCATATTCTCGGAAGCAAAGGAACCGCCCTGCTCTCGGAACGTCGTCACGGCACCCGCATTTCGGCACAGGATGAATGGGTCTATCGCAACGAAGCCCGAAATCTCTACCAGGTCGAACACGACGAGTTATTCGCCGGCATCCGTAGCGGGCGTCCCATCAACAATGGCGAGTACATGGCGAAGAGCACGCTGCTGGCCATCATGGGCCGCATGGCAACTTATACCGGTCAAGAAATCTCGTGGGACATGGCCTGGAATTCGAAAGAAGACCTCAGTCCAGCCAAATACGAGTGGGGACCGATCGCAACACCAGCCGTCGCCGTGCCAGGAGTAACACGCTATGTCTGAAATCAGGATTGCGCAACGACATCTGCTGGCTCACCAGTCACGACACGGAGTTTCGTGCCATTCTCAAGCTGACATGAATCGCAGGGAGTTTTTTCGCCTTTCGGCGGCAGTCGCTTCCATTACGGCTCTCGCGATCCAGCCACTGAGTGCAATCGCGTCAGAACCCAAATCCGCTGACGCTCAGTCCGACGCGCGAAAGCCCACGGAATTCCAGCACGCCTGCATGACGCTCCCGTATAGCGCATTTCCGCTTGAGCGGGCCCTCACGGGAATCAAATCGGCCGGATTCCAATTCGTCGCCTGGGGCACAAAGCATCGTGAGGCTAATGGCGAACAGGTGCCGGTGTTGGCCGATGACGCGCCGCCTGAGAAGGCCAAAGAACTCGGCAAGCACTGCCGCGAACTGGGACTGGAACCGGTCATGATGTTTTCCAACATCTATCCCGAGCAGAACCGCGGTCTCGAAGTTCTGACGCAGCGGATCAAGCAGGCAGCGGCGGCCGGCATCGCCCAAGTCCTGACATTCGGGCATACGCAGGGTGGCAACCATAAACTTTGGGTGGAACGATTTAAAACGCTCGGCCCGATCGCGCGGGATCACGGAGTCTTGATCGTCGTCAAACAACACGGTGGCTCAACCGGCACCGGAGAAGCCTGCGCGGAGATTATCCGGGAGGTCAATGATGCCGGAATTCTGGTGAATTATGATGCCGGGAATGTGATGGATTATCTCAACTTGGATCCGATTCCCGATATTCAGAAATGTGCCCGG
>JAQGHT010000536.1 GCA_028291565.1 Planctomycetaceae bacterium
GAGTATTTGGGACCAAGAAAACCTGGACCAAATGCCGCGGGACTTAGAAAACGCTGTGGCGAGATACTGACGTAATTGGGAATCTCGGCCGAGTCCGCGCCCAATTCCTTGCTCAGAGAACAGCCCAGTGTCGGATATTTCACTGGTCCCTGTGGCAGGTAGCCAGTCCGCATCAGATAGGTTGCGCGCCCATGATCGCCTTCTTTGGTGGTCATGGAACGAACAAGACTGACATGCTCCATTTGCTTGGCCAGTTTCGGCAGATGTTCGCAGATCTGAATTCCCGAGACTGACGTGTCGATCGGCTTGAACTGTCCGCCGTTCTTGTGGCCTGGTTTCATGTCAAACGTGTCAAGTTGACTCGGGCCGCCTGACATCCATAACAGAATCACCGATCGTTTGCGGTTTTTGGCCAAAACCAAATCTTCGGCTAACACCGGCAACCAGCCTGAACCCGATGTGCCGAGCAATGCGAGACCACCGGAAAGACCGGCTGAACAATTCTGCAGCCACTGCCTGCGCGACAGGCCGATATTTGTATTTGCCATCTTAACGACCTTGGCCTCATTGGGATGCATCTTGGAATATTGCAAGGAATGGGGGAGATTGGTTGCCCTTCGACACTTTGTTTTGCTTAATCACGACACGTAACGTTGTGCCACACCCGCTTACATGGCAGAACAAACTTGTTTTTAACTGAGGTTGAACGGATGATGGGACCTCTCGACTGATCTGAGTCAACCGCGGACGGACAGGGATGTCCATCCTACCATCGGACCCGACGGACAGGGATGTCCGTCCTACGACTTCATTGCACCCTCGCTCCTGCTTAGTGATTCAATGAGAACTCTGTGCTATTCAATAACGTCCAGAAAATGTCGCCCAACGCCACTTTCAGGTCTCGTCCGTCGCAATATTTTATGAGTCTGGGTAATTCAATCGGAGTTGGCTTCCGCCCGAGGGTCGCCAGGTACAACGTCTCAATCCGTTCTTCGAGTGTCATGTCGGGAAAATTGGCGACGGCTGACAACAGACCTTTGTCAGGTTTGACGTTATCGGAAAGGAAGCGGCCATTCATCATCGCCAACGCTTGCAGAATCGTTGTCTGGCGTTCCGTGGGAGGATCGCTTTCATTGCTGAACGCTTCCTGAAACTCAGAGCGAGGCCGTGATTCGTCCGCGACGAATGCCAGGTCTCGACGATTCGGATCCAGGAATCCGGTCGCTTGGGCCAGACTGTCAAACAACTGATTCGGAGTCAGTCCCTTTGGCGTCATTCTGGCGAAATTTTGCGGAGTCTCCTGGCTGGGATCCGAAACGCGGCTCGTCAGTTGGTAGGCTTCAGTGGACGTCAGCACACGGAGCAGGAATTTCAGATCGTAGTTGGACTCTGCGAAAGCCGCCGCCAGTTCATTCAATAATTCCGGGTGGCTGGGGACATTCGCTTCGCTGAAGTCGTCGACGGGATTCACGATTCCGACGCCAAATAGCCGGCCCCAGACTCGATTGACACCCGCCTTGGCGAAATAGGGGTTATTCCGCGCGGTCAGCCAGTTGGCCAGATTTTCGCGAGATGTCTCGGTGGGCTTCCAATCGGGAATGGAATTGTTGAGATAACGCGCTTCAACCGTGGTTTTCAGGATTGGAATCTCGACTTTTCGCCGATTCGGGTCGTCCGTCAGGGGACCAGCGATATCGCCCATCTGTTGGCGAGAGACCCCTGAATAAAATGCCGCAAAACTCCAAAACTGTTGCTGTTTCCAACTGTCAAACGGGTGATCGTGGCATTGAGCGCACTCGATGCGAAGTCCCAGGAAAACTCGTGCAGTACCAGCCGCCAAGTTTTCCGGCTTCCCTTCTTTGGCTTGATAAAAAGCCACTGGGCTGACGGAACCAGCCGATTCAAACGCGCTGCGGCCCATTTGCAGTGGTTCAATCTTGTACGTGACCAGTTTACGCGCCAGATCGGCATAACTGTCATTGTCGATCAGCTGGTCCTTCAACCAAGCTTCGAACGAGGGCATCAAAAACGTCAGCTGCGGGTCAGAACTCGCTTCGGGAAGTAATTCCGCTCGCCAGACGTTCGACGAGTGGACGATATAGCGCGGTCCATCGAGCAGCTCATGAACAATTGCCTGCCGCTTATTGGTGGCCGTGCTTTCGAGGAATTTCCGAACTTCAGAGACGGAGGGAATCTGGCCGGCCAAATCGAGATAAATGCGGCGAAGAAACTCCGCGTCGTCGGCGACTGCCGCTGGAACCACCTTTTCGGCAGTCCACCGTTCGCGGATTCGCTGGTTGATTTTCGAAACAAGCAGTTGTTCAGAATCTGCTGGAGTACTTACGCCCTCGGCAGAGATGTCTCGAGGTCCCAACAGTAAGCAGCACGAACATACGAGTGCGGCACAAATCATTCTGAGAGATTGGCTTGTGTCGCAATTCGAGTCTTGGAATTTGTTGAGCGTCTGCATGAAAAATGGCCTCAAGACTGAGGGGTTAAGGTGTTCGTTTTCAAAATCGGCTGGTAAATCGGCTTCTGATACGAATGCTTCGGAAAAGCAGATTATTTAACTTCGAAGCAGCTCCCCCTCTTTTCCAATCGAGTCCCAATTCGCCAGTGAACCTACTGACTTGGATCATTGAATCACCAGATTTTGTCTGACGCCAACTCAGCACAGTCGATTTTACTGAATCCGCCGCGATCGTGAGACGATGAAAACTCGTAATCGATTGTCGTTCAGTTTGAACTCGGAGCGGAGCGCATCGCCCGTTCGATTGGAATTGGGCTTTGCAGGGTGCTTTTTCGTCGCTGGTGAAGACGCATCGGGAGTTTCAGCATTCACGTGCGAATTCTCGCGACTTCCCAGACCAGGAAAATGTCGCCAAATCTGTTCGAAATAGATTCACGCCGCATGTTCGCTTTCTTTCGTCCGCGATTACTGGTTCTCGTGCTGCTGATTGGCAGTCCGGTGTTGATGCTTTCCACGGTTTACTGGAAATCTCGAACTCAACGCATTTGCGTCGCAGATTGGTTGCCCATTGATGATCCTTGCGAAATGATTAGTCTGGGAAACTCGTCGAATCCCGGCGATGATGATCTGATCGTAGATCTGCCAGTGGGTCCCGAATCTCCAATTCAGCTTCTGGTCAGTGCATTGGCCCCCTCGCAACTGACTGTCGCAGCAACGGCTGCCGTTGAAGAAATCTCCGCAGAACAGGTTCATTTCCGGCCCCAACCGCTTCCGAAACGGGAACCAGACTCTCCGAAAATAATTTCAGGGAATACCACGGTCCAGATCAGCACTCTCGGAACGGATCTTGTCGATCCCAAGCCCGCCCCACATCCAGATGTCAGGCGTCCAGCGCATTCGAGAGAGTTTTGGATTCATGTCACGGCGGAGCCGCTCGAGGACAGGCGGGCGTATCAGCGAATCACCGGTGATCTGGCATTCGAACATGGCAACGTCCAGGTTTTCATTGATCACGACGTTTCAGAAACCGCCGACGTCCAAATGCGTGCAGCACAGATTGCGAAAATCTTAGATCAGGAAATACTTCCCGTATTGCGAGGATTTCTGGGGCCGGTTCGAGACGTTAGCGGTAAGGGGCGATTGACCGTCTTAATGACGCCGTGGCTGAGCAGATTGCAGGGTGGTGCAACGCAAGTGAAAGGATTCGTTCGCGGGACCGATTTTCAGCCTGATCTGGAACATCCCTTTTCGAATCGAGGTGCGATTCTATACCTGAATACGGATTTGCCGCACGGTACCGGATTGAAAACACTGTTACTGCATGAAGCCACGCACGCGGCAATATTCAGTCTGGCAGCCGGGAAATTGTCCGATACCCCAGTGCCTGAAGATTGGATCAATGAAGGTCTAGCCCATTTGGCGGAGCGCCGGCTAGGTGGCGATTGGTCGAATATCGATTATCGAGTGGCCCGGTTTTATCAGCAGCCCGAGACGTCGCCTTTGGAAGTTCGGGACTACTTTCGATCGGATCGGTGGCGCGATCACGGTTGTCGGGGAGCGAGTTTCCTTTTCTTAAACGAGTACGCGCGGTCATCCAGCAGCGCTCTGCCCGTTTTGCGGAATCTTTTGCAACGACAGTGGACAATATTAAACGAGGTTGAGTTTGAGCGCGATCGTCGCAATTGGATCGTGTCGTTGGCACGCAGTACCTGGTATTCGGACGTACCACGAAAGTTGGGTCGATTCCTCAATAGCGGGCCGCGATTTCACGTCTGGAATGTCACTGAGCGCAATGATTTTGCACTGCAGACCGCAGGCACTGCGACACAGTTCATCGAATTGACAAGTCCCCGGTTGGGTTGGTTTCGCCTGAGAATTCCCAAGAGCAGCGTGGACACGAGCTGGCAGGTGACAATCTTGAAGCCACCTGCGGGCAAGCCGGAGGTCTGTGTACGCGCGCGGTGGAACGTTGTCGGGCAGGTCGAATCCGAAAAGCAGCAAGTGCCGCATTCGGAGCCCTGTGACACGCGGCTGATCGTATCGCTTTCCGCAGCGTTACCCGCGCCCTGGCACTGGAGCGATCTGGCTTGTGAAGCAACTGAGGGTGAGCAACACCTCGTGCGGAATTGGAAAATCAATCCGTCACGAGCCGGCACTGACTCGACCGAACCAGTTTGGCTCAATCCCGGGCGCGAGCTTGCATTGCCTCTCGATTTCAAGCCACTGCAGGTCAAGCGAGTTCTCAAAGTTCGATTGCAAGGTCCTTCGGGCCAAACTGCCTGGATTTGGACCGATGTTCCTGAACCAGCCATCACACAGGGAATGATTGCGGCCACTTTGGATTCTAACCCGCGCGAAGTCACTCTAAAACGCTAATCCGGAGTCATCAGAGCGATCGTCCGACTTGGACCAAATGGTAAATCTTGTGTAGATGATGTGACGCTTAGATTCTGCAATTGCAGAGTCAGAGGGCTGTCCCCTCATCACGTTGCCGACTTTGCCCAGGACTGGCCTGCGTTTTATTCGGCGAAACAATTATCGAAGACAGCATTTCTCGAAATTACAAGACATCGCATGTACTCAACTGAGTAGCAATTACGTTTAGAGTCCAGTGCGCGAAAATGCGGCGCACTTCGAAGTGCCGGGAGAAAAAGTCTCGATCGGCGATTCCAGGGGCGAAACGAAATCGTCATTCTCAGTTATCATTTTTTGTTGTGATTCGATGCGGTGGCGAAAACGACCAGACAAATTCCGCCAATTTGAAAGTCAATTTGAGAAGATGCGGTGAACGTGTCATTTTCAGGTTTTGCGCAGTATAAATGACGTGAGTCGTAAGTACGTTCAACGTCATGTCTATACTCTTGCGGAAATCTCAGTCCATCATGAAGTCGCACAAAGAAGAAGTGGCCTCCGCGCCAGCCAAGGAAACGCTCGCGGAGGGGAAGTTCATCAAACTGTCCAAGATCGGGAACTGGGAGTTTGCCGAACGAAATAACGCAGGTGGCGCGGTGGTGATTGTCGCCATCACCAAAAAGGGCAAACTCCTGATGACCGAGCAGTATCGAGTTCCGGTCCAAGCGCGAGTGATCGAAATGCCCGCCGGTTTAGTTGGAGATATTCCCGGTTCTGAAGACGAGGCTTGGGCTGTGGCGGCTCAACGAGAATTGCTCGAAGAGACGGGTTACTCTGCCAAGAAGATGAAGCATTTGACCTCGGGGCCCGTTTCGGCAGGTTTTGGCAATGAAACAATGTCCATGTTTTTGGCCAAGGGAATTGAGAAAACTGAAAAGGGTGGCGGTGTTGAAGGCGAGGACATTGTTGTGCACGAAGTGCCACTGAAGCGAGTTCCCGCCTGGCTTCGCAAGAAGCAGCGAGCAGGAGTCCTGGTCGATCCGAAAGTCTATGCCTGCTTGTACTTCGCTCTGGAATCGGAAGGAGCGTGAAAGAAGTTCACAGAACAGTTGTGTAATCTATTAGGGATGCATCATGTGGCTCGAATGTCGCTTCCTGATGTCGACCAGCAGGGCATTTTGTCCGAATTGTGCCGGATCTTTGACTTGGCGCAGACAAACAGTCTCTGCCGCAGGTATGCTGGCAACCAAAGTAGCAAGAGTTTACCTGTTGAAATGACGAGGGAGTCTAGGAAAGCTTTGAGCTGAATACTCAAATTTCTCAAACGGTTGGAAAGTTTTTCGGAAGACGACCAATTCGGGTTGAATTCTGCAAATGATCAGTGACCAATAACCAGTGATGAATCAATCAAAGCCTCTGAGAGTTTCTGGGTGAATTGAATGCAGCGGAAATACGCAATTGGGTTGTTCTTGTTCTCGTCGCTGTTAGCTGGCGGTGACGCACGGCTGGTATTTGGCCAGGAGAAAGCCGTAGTCGAGAATGCCTCACCCGCAAGTTCACCAGCTGTCGTTCCAACCACTCCTGGAACACCAGCGGCACCGGCCGCAACAACTCCGGGTGCCGCAGTTCCTGGAGCGGCATCCCAAACGCCGATGCCTTCCGCAACCGGCACTCCGGGCGCGGCACCAATGACGCCAGCAACGGCAGTTAAGCCATTGTCACGTGCCGACCGACCAACCCCGGCTGCAAATGCCGACGAGCTGAAAGTTCAGCCCGATAGCAAAGGTTTGGTGAAATTCAATTTCCAGGGGCAGCCGTGGCTGGAAGTTCTGGAATGGCTGGCGAAGATTTCGCACCTCAGTCTCGATTGGCAGGAACTGCCGGGTGACCATCTGAATCTGGCGACCCAGCGTGCTTACACCGTAGTCGAAGCTCGTGATTTGATTAATCGACACTTGTTGGACCGCGGCTACACGCTGTTGCGGAACGGCGAAGTCCTTACTGTCGTGAACATCAAGAAACTCGACCCAAGTCTGGTGCCGCGTGTGAAGCCCAGCGATCTTGTCAAACGCGACCCACACGAATTTGTCAAAGTCTCATTTCCTCTGGACTGGCTTCTGGCTGAGCACGCTGTCGAAGAGATGAAGCCGATGCTCAGTCCCAATGGCAAGTTGCAGGCGCTCAAATCCACCAATCGCATGGAAGCGATGGATGCGGTGACAAATCTACTCGAAATCTATGAAGTTCTGACCGAAGAGCAATCCCGTGACGGCAAGGAACAATTGGTTCAGGAGTTCCCTCTGAAGCATACTCGGGCGGCTGATGTCGATCGCATGTTGCGCGCCTTGATGGGCATGCAGAAGAATCAGGATGGCGAAGCCGGCGGAGGCGGATCGCCGGCGCCCGATCAATTCATGGCAATTCAGCAACAATTGCAACAAATGCAGCAGATGCAGCAACAACAGCAACAGCAGCCACCCCAACCGGGCGTTGGTGGTCCGAAGAAGGAAGTTTTCATCGTAGTCAACGCAAAACGGAACAGTCTGCTGGTGCAAGCTCCCGCCGATAAAATGGCCGTGATCGCCCAGGCGGTACAACATTTGGACGTCGGAAACGACAAAGGGGGCTCGTTGATGCACGCCATCAACAGCACCAAGATTTACCGGCTCTCCGAGATTGATCCCACTGCCTTGGCGAAAATCCTGGAAGAAATGGGAAATCTCGACCCGACAACCCGGATCAAGGTGGACGCCAAGCATCGCTCGCTCGTCGTGACTGGCGCCTTGGCAGACCATGTCGTCATTTCAGAGCTCATCAAGAAACTCGATGGAACTGATCGTAAATTTGAGGTAATTCGACTGCGGCGACTGCAGGCGGACTACGTCGCGGGAACTATCGAATTCATGATGGGGGTGGGTAAGAAGGAAGAAAATGACAACATGAATCCATTCATGGCCTATCGCTTTGGGATGGATTTCGGTGGCGGCGGCGGTGGTGACAAGGGGGGCAGCAGCAAGTTTCGAGTCAGCGCCGATACGGAAAACAACCGTCTGCTGTTGTGGACCAATGACGTTGAGATGAAGGAAGTCCATAATCTGCTGATTAAACTGGGAGAAATGCCATCCAAAGATGGTAATCCAGATCGAGTCCGGGTGATCGAAGCTGGCGGTCCGCAAGCAGCAAAGCGTCTCGCGGAACAATTGCTGAAGACGCGGCCAGAATTCAAAATTGAGATTCAAGAAGAGCCGATTGCTGAGCCTCAAACGCCCGATGAAGTTGCGCCGAAATTGGAGCAGTTGGTACCGTCCGCGAAGGGCGCGGCGGCACAGACGAAACAGCCCCAGGTGCGAAAATCAATTCCATCCCCTAAGGCGGCGGCTCAGCTCGAGCCTCAATCGACACAAGTCGCAGCCCCTCGACGTCCCGGACAAAGCGGTCGAATTCTGCAGGCAGGCCGCGCCGTTTCAAACGTGACCCTGGCCAGTCTGCAGCAGGTTTCTCGCGGAGAATCAGATTCTGAATCGGACTCAGAACCCGCGCCACGAGCAATGCCACCAAAATCTCAATCGAGTGCCACGCGGCCTTCGAAGCCGATCTTCAATCCAAATCGAGCTTTGTTGCCCACTTTCGCTCCCGAGCCTGACGATGAAGCCACCGGGGCTGAAGACGCTTCTGAAAACGATCAGGTGCCCATCGAGCCGTCAGTACCAAAAAGGGTACGGCGAAAGCTGAAGCCGCAACAAAGTGAATTCAGCTCTGAGCAAGAACCCGGTCCAGCGGTTGGAATCGATCGGCCCGTGATTCAAGCCGCACCCGGTCAGCCCGAATTGGGTGGTCAGGAAGCCGAAGCGGCTCCCAAGGCGAATCCGGTACAAGTCATCGTGACCGCAAATGGTCAATTGATCATGGCATCATCCAATACTCAGGCATTGGATGAATTGGAAGACATGATCACTCAAATCTCGCCGCCGCGTCGCGACTTCAAGATCTTCCATCTCAAAAACCGCAGCACTTGGGCGACCGGTGTGGTATGGAATTTAGAAAAATATTTTGGTACGGAAAAGGAAAAAGGTGGCGGGATGAAATACAGCCCCTATTGGGGCATCTATCCCTCGGACAAGAAGGACGATGGCCCCAATAGCCTGTCGAAACGCCGGATTCCGAAGTTCATTGCGGATTCTGATTCTCGCACGATTCTGGTGACAGGGGCTGATCCCGAGCAGCTGCGGGTGATTCAAGAGTTGATCGATATTTATGATCGACCGGATGTGTCGGATAATAAGGCTCTGCGGCTCACCAAGATCTTCCAGCTGAAACACTCGAAAGCGCGGATCGTGGCCGATGCTGTTAAGGAAGTTTATCGCGATTTGTTGAGTGCCAATGATCCGGCGTTGCAGGCCGCCAATCAGAATAATAAGGATCAGAAGCCGGTTGCGGCGGAACGTCAATATACATACATCTACGGTGGTGCTGGTGAGGGTGACAAGGACAAGAACAAGGAGCCCGAAGCACCGATCAAGTTCAAGGGGTTGCTTTCGATGGGCGTGGACGAATTGTCCAACACCGTGATTGTTTCCGCGCAAGAGGGTTTGCTGGAAAATATTGGTCAAATGATTGATTCGCTGGACGTCGCAGCCAGGCCGACTCAAAACACCATCCAGGTGATGCAGGTGAATCGCTACGTCGAGGCCTCTGGGTTACACGAACGCTTGTCAAAGCTCTTGA
>JAQGHT010000537.1 GCA_028291565.1 Planctomycetaceae bacterium
CGCCAGCGAGTCTCGGCGGATTGCAACTGTCACTTTTCCAACTCGCGACGCATCCACTCCACATCCCTCTGGACAGTCCGTAGCCGCACCGATACGTTTATGATTGGTGGGGTGTTATAATCACCCGAGTGGCCGATGACACGATCGCGTCTTAAACGCAGGTTTTCGTGTCTGGGGTCAGGTCTCCCCATCCATAGACATCCAGGCGCGATTTGAAGGAGCGATAATGAGTTTGAGTGATCTGAATCGTCGTGATTTTCATCGACTTTCGATGGCAGCCATGGGTGGCTTGATAGCCGGTGCGGCAGCGGGTTGCCAGAACGAGCAACCTGCAAAATCCGCTGACGCAGGCAAATCTAAGGATGCTTCGACGGCGAAATCCGAACCTTCCAAGGCCGAACCAGCCAAGACAGAAGTCGCTGCGGCAATACCCGAAAAGCATACGTGTCGAGGCCTGAATACCTGCAAGGGACTCGGGGGCGGCACGACAGCCGGCAAGAACGCGTGTGCCGGCCAGGGTGAATGTGCAACGGTCGCCGAACATACCTGCGGAGACCTGAATGACTGCAAGGGCATGGGAGGGTGTGGAAAGAACCCTGGCGAGAACGAATGCAAAGGCAAAGGCGGCTGCCACGTTCCTTTGATGGATTCCGCCTGGAAAAAAATCCGGGCTCGTTTCGAAGACAAGATGAAAGCGGACAAAAAACCGTTTGGCGAGGCGCCTCCAGCCAAGAAGGCCGCCTGATTTACTAAGAAACCGCCAAGATCTGGGCGAGCAATGGCGCGCTACGCCGTTCACCCTTTCTCAGTAAGTGGCCAGAAAAAATTGTATAGGATGGCCGCCCTCGACCGTCGCTTCTTCGCACCATGGGGTAAATGAAAGCACTCGTAAGATCGAACCTGATTCCACTGAATCTGATTATTTGTGGTCTTGCCACCGCCAAAAACTCAGACGGCCGAGGGCGGCCATCCTACATGATTTCTTTTGCGTTCGTAATTAGAATGCGAGATTCTTAAAGCGGTTTAATCGGATGCAAGCACAAGAGGCGCAAGGGCGTTTGCAAACGAAAACTTGAGATTGACTCCCGAGTAGAGTCGTTCGAGATCTGTGACAACGAAATACGAGTTTGCTCCCTTCCCTGAAGGGGACGACTGGATTGAAATCCCACCCGTAATTAGACGCTGCCAAAAAACTGAAATAACTCCGCTCTCCCGCCAAAGAGTACCGAGGTAAGGGGAGCAGGCTTTTGTTTGATTCTCAGCAGGCTCAATGGAAGTTTGGTATCCCTATGAGTTCCCGTACTCGATGCCGCCAATTGCGGTTATTTTGGGCCGGATTCGCGTGGTGTGGGATTGGATTGCTCGCTTTGAACGGTTGCGAAACCCCAACGAATCCGGGGTCTCCGGACGGAAAAAAGGCAAAGAATGCTGAGGTTGCGGTCCTGGAAGTGAACGAGGGCAATTTTGATGAACTGGTCGTGAACAGTTCCCTACCAGTCCTGGTTGACTTTGGCGCGGTCTGGTGCGGCCCTTGTCAGCTGATGAATCCGGTTGTCGACGAGTTGGCGACTGACTTCACCGGCAAAGTGCGAATCGTCAAAATCGACATCGACCACAACCCCAATTTGGCCGCGAAATTTGTCGGCGGAAATGGGATCCCCCTGCTGGTTCTTTTCAGAAAGGGGAAACCGATCTGGGGACTGCCCGGATTCGGAGCGGGTATCAAACAGCACGTCACAAAAGTCTTGAATTCCGTGGACGAATTGCCTGACTTGGATCAAAAAACGCAGGAGGCGGAACCCGAGAACGACACCAAGGCAAAGCCTGAAAAGGCAGCTGAATCCACGAAGTAATCTTCCTCTGACCGCGGAGACGTGTTCCATGGCGAGAAAACGTTTGACCTCGTTACCCGACGGTTTGTGGACGAAGTTGGCGGATTTGGAGGCTCACGTCCGAAAGCTGGATCTGGTGCGGGGCTGCGGATGGACTCTGGCCGTCGCGGCAATCAGTGTAGCTGCCGGAGTCGTGATCGACATCTGTTTGGAACTCTCGGTTTCGTTGCGTATTGGACTGCTGGTATCCGCAGGGGTCACGACCAGCCTTGCATTTGTCCTGATGATCTGGCGGCCGTGGCGGCGACAACGATCTGTGGTCGATCTGGCGGCAACGGTGGAACGGGCAAACCCCGAACTTCAGGAAAGTCTCGTTTCCTGCATCGAATTGTACGACACGTCGATTCCAGAATCGGAACGAGGATCGCCATTGATGCGGGAACTCGCAGCCCGCCAGGCGTTGCACGCAGCGGCAGCAATTGATTTCTGTGGGGCGGTCTCCGCGCGACCGGCCCGCAGGATGTTGATCACAAGTCTGTTAGCATGGTCGCTGTTGCTGGCGCCGCTCGCGTTTCCGTCGAGTTACCGTCTCTTGCTGGCGCGATTTTTTAGTCCGTGGCAAAATCTTGATCGTGTCGCCAGCTTCTGGTTTGATGTGGACCAGGGCGACCGCGTCGTGGTTCGCGGCAGTGACGTCACAATTGCCGCCCGGCCACGTGGTGATGCCCAGGAATTGCCAGAGACAGTGACTTTGAATTGGGTTGACGCCAGCGGCGAAGTCGATTCGCGGCGTCTGGATCTCGACCCGGAATCTGGTCTTTATACGACGACCATTCCGCACGTCATGCAGGGATTCGAATACCATCTGGCAGGAGCTGGAAATCGTTCACGACATTATCGCATCGAAGTCGTTGATGCCCCCGCTGTCGCCACTTTTTCCCTGGAAATTCAGCCCCCAGCTTATACGGGTCAACCGGCGAAGGTTCTGGACGGTCCGACCGGTGACATTGGAGTTCTGGAACGCAGTCAACTCCAGTGGAAACTGACGTTCAACAAGCCCCTCAGATCCGCGGAAATCGTTTGGCTGAAGGACACGATTACGCAGGATCCGTTAAAACCTGGTTCTCCGGAACATGGGGATCCAGGCAGAAAAAATGCCGAGAATCTTGCTGATGCGGAAACCGAATCGGTTGAGCTGCAATTGGCCGACGACGGTTTGTCAGCCCGGTGGCAGACCATGGCCGAGATGAGCAGCAGATTCTGGTTTGTTGTGCGCGATGAATATGATCTCAAGAATGAATCGGAACCTCCCCGGCACCTGATTGTCGTAGCGGATCTGGCTCCCGTTCTCAAACTGTCCCGCCCGGTATCCGATGTGGCTCAACCCAGCGACACAATTCCAATCCCGGTGCAAGCGACCGACGACATTGGGTTGGCCACTTTGGAATTACATTATGAAGTGGATCGACTCCGCAAAGGAATTGTCCAATGTCCGCTGGCGGAACTGGGAAAGACCGAAGTAACGCATACGTTTTCGATGTCACTTACGGATCTTTATTTGAAGGACAACGAGGTCGTCAGTTATCGCGTACGCGCGACCGACGAGCGCCCTGTCCCGGGGCCCAACGAGACCTGGTCCGAACGATTCGTGATTCGAATCGATTCGAAAGCCAAGCCGCCGGGGACGACCGAATTGGCAGCCGAACAGCAGCAGTTGCAAGATCAGCTGAAACAACTCCGGAAAGAGACCGCCGAGAATCAGACAGAAATTGCGAATTTAAAACAGCAGGCTGAAGCGGCGGAGAAAGATCCTCAAGCCGTCGACCGCGGGCAGGCCAGGCAGGATCAAGAAGCACTCGAGAAAGCGACCGATTTGCTGGAAAAACTACAGACTCGTCTGGAGCAATTGGCCGCCGCCCTGCAGCAACATCCGTTGTTCGCAAATCTCACCGAAACAGCTCGGCAGCTGGCCGAAGAAGAATTCGCGAAGGCGAAAACGTCTTTGAATCAGGCGGAAGAAGCGAAAGCAGAAAAACGAGCACAGCCACTGAGTGAAGCTGCAAACCAACTGGCGCAAGCGGACCAGAAACTGGCCGCGATGGAAGGGAAGTTCGAGAACCTCGCGAAACTGGAACGTGATCTCCTGGAATTGAATCGTCTCGCAGCGAATGCAGATCAACTGGCCGAACGATTGCGGGATCTGGATGAGCGAAAGCAAAAACCGGCGCCTGCCGGCGAAACACCGGATGAAAAGAAGCGTCGAGAAGAAATCCAGCAGGTCGAAGAAAAACAATTGTTGACCCAACAACAGGAACTCGCGAAAAAAGCGGACGACTTGTTGAAACGGCAGCCCGAATTGCAGCAATCCGCCTTACAGAACCAATTGCAGCAACTGGCGAAGTTGACCCAAAAAGTTCAGGACCTGGCGCAGCCGCAGCGACAGATCGTCGAAAACCTGCAGGCTGCGGCCAAAGACTCGGCGGAAAAGAACCAGGATTTGATCGAGCAACAACAAGCGTTGCAGCAGCAGACGGAAAAACTGCAGTCAGAAATCGCGGCAGCCAAGCCACAAGAAACACCGCTGCCCGATCCAATTGATCCGGCCAAATTGGAGCAGGCGCTAGCCGCTCTCAAGGCGGGTAATTTTGGTGCTGCCGCCAAGGCAGAAGCCGAGCTCGCGAAGCAGTTGGAAAAACTCGAACAAGATCTCCGGAAGCAAGGTGACCTCCAGGCTGCAGATTCGAAACCCATGAACCCGCAGGAATTTGCACGTACTCAGGCCGAGAGAGCTCAGAATCTGGCCGATCAGCAAAGCAAGGCTGCCCAAGCCGCTCAGGCTGCTGTGCAAAAGGACAAGCAGGTCACTTCTGAGCAGGCAAAACTGGACCAGGAACAGCTCAAAAAACGCCAGGAAGAGTTGCAAAAACTCGATGCGGGAAAGTCGCAAGAAGCGAAGGATCACGCAGTCGAAACATTGCAGAAGGCCGCTGAGAAGCAGCAGGCTGTCACCGAGCAGGCGAAGATGTCTCCAGCGACTAGCGGAGAACCAGCAACGAAGAACCCATCAGGGAATTCCGAGGAACTCGCGAAGGCGACACCACCAAAACAGGGCGCAGATGTCCCTCAGAGCGAAAAGCCGAAACCCGAGGCGGTAAAGCCAGGCACAGACAGTGCGAAAGCTATAGCGGACGAAAAGACTGCCAGCCAGGCTGCGACGAAGACGGAAACGAAGTCCGGTCCGAACGAAAAACTCGAGACGCTCCAGAAAGAGAATGCCGCGGCACAACAGGCTGCCGCGGAATCCCTGAAGAAACTCGCTCAGGAGATGCGCCAGAATGCTCCTGAGACTGGAAAGAAGCCAGAAACTGGAGAAAAACCGGGGTCTGAAAAGAATCCGTCCAAGTCGGAATTGGCATTGAACGACCAGCCCAAGGCGACCAGCGAGAAGCCAAAGGGTGCCTCGCCGATGCCTGTCGGTACCACTGAAGACGCTCAAAAACCGAAATCGGCTGGCGGCAAGGAAACGAACTCAACAGCCGCACCCTCAAAACTGCCAGATTCGAATTCTGCCAATCCAGAAAAGCCAGCCGGAAAGGAACCTGTTGAAAAAGGGCCGCAAGCAGCCTCCGATTCCGCAGCCGAAGAGGCCAAACAATTGGCCCAGGCCGCCAGGGACTTGCAGAAGCGAGTCGAGCAAGCCCAGCAGGCCCAGAATTCTGCACCTCAAAAACAGCAACAGGAGAAGTTGTCGGACACGTTGCGCGGTTTGAATGAACAGTTACAGGAAGCTCAGGAGCGTGCGAACCGCTTGAGTCAAGAACAGCCAGGCAGCAGCGAATCGAAAGTGGGGCAAACGAAGCACGGGCAATCCAAACCGGAGCAAACGAAATCTCAGTCCGCGGTATCGGGACCTGATTCCGAAGCTGAAGCGGGAAAACGCGCGGGAGCGGCGAACGTGCCTGGCAGCAAGTCGGACAAAACCCAAGCTGAACAGAAAGCTTCGGGGACAGGATCAAATAAGAAGCCAGAAGCAGGTGGTAAGCTGTCAAGCGTTCCCGGTACAGCTCAATCGCAGCAGCAAGCCGTCAAACAGGCTCAGCAAGCCATGGAGGATGCCTTGCAGCAGTTGCAGCAAGGAAATATCGAGCAATCTGCCAAATCTGGACAGAAGGCAGCCGATGCACTGGAGCAACTTGCGGGAACACCCTCGGAAGATCAATCCAAATCGTCTGCAAAACTTGAATCCAAGCCCGAGTCCAGAGCACCAAACGAGGGCGCCGGCCAACCTGCGAATGAACCGCAAATTCCAGCCGCTGCAGCGAATCAAGTCGCGAAAGCGTTAGAGCAACTCGGGAATGAATCGCCCTCGAAGCCTACGCCTGAAACAGCAATGGAGTCCAAGCCGGGTTCCTCTGCGGCGGCAGACAAATCAAAAGACCCGATTCCAGGGCAGAAGTCCAGCTCCCCAATGAGAAGCGAGGAACTGGCGTCTAAGAGCGCGGGGCAAGCGGAGTCGAAAGATGCGCCTGGCCAGCAATCGCCAATGTCCTCTGGCAAGAATCAAACTGACAAGAATCAAACTGAAAACAGCCAACCGGGCGAAAAGTCAGCCGCTGGTCAACCGATGACTGGCGAAGGAAATCAGGCACCTTCTGGCAGCCCAGGCTCGAGTCGTGCTGAAAAGAAATCCGCGGGCAAACCGGTCGGTTCATCCGCACAAAAAGGTGCGAATCCTGGTCAGAAAGAGGCAGTTTACGGTCCTTCCGGTGCGGGGACAGGGACAGCCTCTGAGTCGGGCGGTGCCCCCGGGAATTCCGGAACACCAAAACAGCCAACGAGTCCATTGCAGAGCGCGGCTCAACGTCTCCAGGCTGCCTCGCAGGCCTTGAAACAAGCAGCCGCCCAGGTGCAGAAGCCGGGTAAGAACGCTAGCAGCCAGGCTTCGAATTCAACTGGCTCGGGACAAGGCGGTGGACCGCATGACGCCGCCGAGCCGCAGTCAGAAGAAGGTTCAGGCACCGCAAGCCAAGGTCAGCAACCTCACGCGAACCCGGCAGCCGAGGGCCAATTAGAAAATCCAGACTCGCAATTACAGAAACTCAAACGCCGGATGGCGGGCCGGAAATGGGGCGAGTTACCTGGCACATTACAAACCGAGATTCTGCAGGCGTCACAGAAGAAGCCAAACAGCGAGTACGGCGACCTGATTCGGCAATACTTCAAAGAGATTGCGAAGTCTCAACCCGTGGCCCCGCAAAAGTAACAGTTCGGTCCGTCGAGCGACCTCCGGTTCTTCGGTATTGGGACTGCTTCTCAGCAGGAATGTCAAATTAATTGGGCTTTTGAAAAGGGTGGAATGAAGAATGAGACCTCATTCCGCCTGACTCGAATCAACCGCAGACGGGCAGGAATGCCCATCCAAAGCTAATTTTTCTGCGCACTTAATTAGTGACCAGTGACCAAATCAATGACTCCACGTTTGCGGTCAACGTCTGTGTTGGGAGTTCTTTGCGCGGGACTTTGGTTTTCCGGTCAGATGTTCTACGCCCAATTACCTCCCCCCATTCCGGCGATTGAGCCCGTCTGGGGCCGTCGCGCGCAGATCGATCGTGCCATTCAGAGCGCCTTGGTTTATCTGGCCAACCGTCAGGCTCCCGCAGGCTCCTGGGATGGTGGGCACCTCGGTCCGTCTCCGGCATGCACTTCTTTGGCAATTATGGCGTTTCTCGCCGCTGGACACGTTCCAGGCGAAGGTCCGTATGCGACGAATATTGAACGTGGAGTTCAATGGGTTCTGGAACAGCAACTGGCCAACGGTCTGTTCGCTGACCGGCATAACGGGCAAATGTACACACACGGCATTTGCGCCTTGATGTTGTCGGAAGTCCTCGGGATGACGCCGGAAGCCAATTCGCAACAAATTCGTCAAGCACTGGAACGCAGCATTGAAGTGATCCTGGTCGCCCAAGCGGTCAAAAAGAACCGGCAGAATGCGGGAGGCTGGCGGTACCAGCCACGCAGTGATGACAGCGATCTGAGTGTCACCGGCTGGCAACTGCTGGCGTTGCGGGCGGCCAAGAATGTCGGTTGCGACGTGCCGGCAGAATGCATTGACCAGGCAGTGGCCTATGTCAAGAACTGCACGTCTCGCAATCACGACGGGTTCGGCTACATGGGGGCCTCGAATCCGACACCTGTCATGACCGGGACAGGGATTCTGTGCCTGGAAATCTGCGGAGCCCACCATACCGCCGAAGCCTTGGGCGGCGCCAATTTCCTGTTCCGCCGCCCATTAATGCAGGGCGAACGGTTCTTCTTTTATGGTGTCTACTACTGCACTACTGGAATGTTTCAGATCGGGGGCAAGCATTGGGAAATCACCCGAGACCATCTGGAACCTCTGTTGATGGCTCTACAGCTGCCCGATGGACGTTGGGATCCGCATGGGGAAGAAATGATGTTTGGCCCGGTTTACGGTACAAGCATGGCGGTCCTGGCGCTGGCGGTTGAATATCAGTACTTACCGATTTATCAACGGTAATTCACGACAGCAGCGATTCGATCTCCAACTCCATCAGACGATGTGCAACCGATGCCGGATTCTTCGGGCGGCGTTCGGGAATGGGCGACAACAAGTCTCCGACCAGATGCGCCAGTTTTTCAGAGACTTCTGGACGTGCACGGCGCAATTCCAAAGCCGGATCGCCATGTTGGCCACTAACGATTTCCGCTGCCGTATGCTGTTCGAACGGGAAATGACCCGTGAGCGATCGAAACAACAGTATCCCAAGACCATGCAGGTCCTTGGCCAGTCCCCGGGGTGGTTGGTGCAACGTCGTGATGGCGACATAGTCGTCCAGCGGCCCCGTAGCTGGAGTGAGGCGACGAGGCGTTTCGACGGTCAGCTGCGAAGCCACTCGCCGAGTCTGCACGAATTCGGTCAGGCAGATCGTGCCGTTTTCTCGGATCAGAATATTGTCCGGCTGAACGGCTCCGTGAACCAGCCCCACCTGCAGCAAGGCATCCAGCGCTTCAGCGGACTGCCGTGTGATCCATAACGTCAATCGAATCGGCAATGGTGCGAATTCCTGGATGGCCTGTTCGAGCGTGTCGCCAGAAAACCATTCATACAGCAGGTAATAAGGCCTCTCATTGACGTGCGCACAAGTCACGATTGGCAAGAGCGGACTTTGTACCAGCCGAGCAACAGCCGCTTCGTTCTGCAGTCCCTGCTGCGCGACAGCATCCGTCTCGAATTCAGGCCGGAGTTGTTTCCAGGCGTAGATTTCATATGTCGTGCGGTGCCGCACTTCCCAAATGTCGCAACACGAAGTCGAGTTCGCGAGATCCAGTAATTCGTAGCCCAAGTCCCAAACCAGCTGCGGATCAATACTCAGTCTTGGACTGTTGGTCGTCAAAGCCATCGCGGAAGCCTCGGTTCAGATCGAGAAACTCTGACAAACGGACTTTTTCTTGTCGCAGGGATGGCTGTCTCTTCTGCACCGCTAATCGCGGTTCGAAATGTGACGGTATCATCCGCGCGACGTATCGCATGGACGTCAACGCTGCCAGTTCTGATTTATCGGCACTCTCGGAGCGTGACCTGTACCCCCCCAAAAAAGTAACGCCGAGAAGGATTTCGGGATGCTGATTGCTTCGTAGCCCAGGTTGCCAAACCTTGGGTGTCGGACCTGAAACGAAGCGAACCGTCCCAATCTCTGGCGAGATTGGCTACAGAAATCGTTCTCAGTTAGAATCAGTTGCCCAGGCGCGTATCAGGGACTTCCGGCCTCTGAACGCGAATTTGAGCTGTTTGTACTGCGATCACTTGCGCGCAGATCCCAAATACAGGAAAGCATTTATGACTTCTCCACTGCCCGTACAAAGTTCTGCCGATGCGTTGCCGCTCGCGTCTGCCCCCATTCGCCGCGGTGGCTGGGTACGGTTGGGCCGCTGGTGCGTCTGGACAATTTTGATCATTTCGGTCGGATTGAACGTCGTTTTGTGGAGCCTGTCACAAACTTGGTTCGGCGAATCTAAAGGAGTGACCGAACGCTTTCACTCCGGCAACCACAAATCGAAGAGCAAACTGGCAATTATTGAAATCTCCGGCACCATCATGCCGCCTTTCACCAGCCGCACTCTGAAAGCCATCAAACACGCAAAGGAAGACGACGCCGTTAAAGGGGTTTTATTGCAGATCGACAGCCCGGGCGGATTCGTGTCCGACAGTCACCAGATTTACAATCGATTGAAGGAACTCGCGGAAAAGAAACCGATTTACGTGTCCATGAAGAGTCTTGCGGCATCTGGCGGGTATTATGTGGCGATGGGAGCTGGCGAAGACGGGAAGATCTATGCCGAGCCCACCACTTGGACCGGTTCAATTGGAGTCATCATCCCGCGATATGAACTCGTCGGGCTGAAGGAAAAACTGGGCATCGATTCTAAACCCCTCAAAACGGGCGAATTCAAAGACGCTCTCAATCCATTTTCGCCGCTCAGCGACCGAGAGAAAGCCGTCTGGGATAACATTCTGCAGCAGTCATTTTCGCGATTCATCACGGTCATCGATGACAACCGAAAGAAGCTCAACCGAGCGAACGTGACCAAACTCGCTACAGGTCAGATTTACACAGCAGATGATGCTCTGAAAATTGGCCTGATTGACGCCATCGGCTACGAAGAGGATGCCTTGACGGATCTGGCCGACGTGGCCCAGGTCACGGATCCACAAATCGTCAAATACGAACACCATTCAGGGCTGGTAGACTTGCTGCTCGGTTCTAAAGCTCAACTTGACCCTGCCGTTCAATGGCGGAACTGGCTGGAAGCGACAGTCCCCCGGGCGATGTTCTACTTTTCCTGGGCTCCGGTCGTTCCGCATGAATAGGCCATTCGGACTTGGGCCGAATTTGCCGCCAATCGAACCCCACTGATTTTCACCCCGAAAGCTCTGTGTCGTGCAATTTCAAACCGAATCCGTCTGGTGGGCCACTCTGAACGCCGCGGAACGTCAGGAATTAGGCCATTTTCACTCTCAGACGCCCTATGCGCAACCAGACGTCTTAATTATTGGCGGGGGCATTGTGGGGTTGGCGGTTGGCTATTTCGCAGCCGAGAAAGGTTGGAAGGTACAAGTCATCACGGCAGCATCACGACTGGCGGAAGATGCTGAAGCCAGTTTAGGAAGCATTTTTCCGAATGCCGTACGGTGGCGACTGTCTCCGTTGGCCCAACAGCTGGCACAAAACAGTCGCGACTGGTGGGCCCGGTTAGCCGTTCGCCCTGATTTTCAAGTCGATTGGCGAGTTTCCGGTGCGGTACTCGTCGAAGAACAGCATCTACTACCCAATCCCCGCACGAAAATGCTGGAAATGCTGGAAGATGGGTACTCGGTTCGGGACGTTGACGCCGAACAAATTGCAATTCTCGAACCACAGCTAAAACCGCTGTCAATGGGTGGCTTACACTTTCCGTCGGAAGCGATGCTGCATCCGTTGAAAGCCGCCGTGGGATTCGTCCGTGGCATTCGACGCTTGAACGGCCGCATCGCGACCAATTGTCCAATACAACAAATCCAGCGGCAAAACGACCAGCTGACAATTGCGGATACTGCAGCGGGCCGCATCGAACCGAAGTTGGTCGTTGTTGATCAATTCGACGAGTTGCCAAATCCATTGCCTGAAACCGGATCTGTGCCAGAAGAAATTGAAAGCCTCCAACGCCGCGTGTTTCTCGCCACAGCCCCAACCTCCTCGATCTTAAACCGGCCGGTTTTGTGCCAGGAATGGTTGCTCCAGTTGAAGTCCGGCGAAGTCGTTGCCGAAGCGTGCAGCGACTGTCTGGTAAAAAATCCCCCAGAAGTCGACTTGGTGGCAGCAGCACAATCCGCGTGTGAACTGCTCCCCGCGCTCAGCGCAGTCCCGTTTATTCGGACCTGGTCCGCGACGTCCCCCCAACAGGCCAATCACGTTCCAAACATTGACCTTTTGGAAGGCTTTTCGAATGCCTGGTGCTACCGTAATCTCTCCAACTGCGAAGTGTTGCTGGCTCCTATGATTGGGAGATTGCTCACACAATGGATGGGATCTGAACAACGGCCAGAGGAACTGACTCCGTTCACGCGGTCCGATACTCCAAAAAACGCCGATTGACAAACGTCACAGCGACACATAAAATGATGTTGAAATATAAAAATTGGATCGAGGCAGCAGCTTCTCGAAGGCGGAAGCTCTATTAATCTGCTATCTTAGATCGACAAATCATTTTTTGACCGGTGAATAAGGTCAAACTCGGTTGCGAAGGATCTGGACTGGAAGTGACTAGCATTTCTCGGTTTCCAGCGACGATTCTGTTGTAGGTCATTCTACGCAGGTTCTCGTGATTCTTTCAGCCCGCCACAGCTCTGACTTGGCTCGCATGATTATGGGCCAGTCCCGGCAGGATCATCGCTAATTCCAGCGGCGGTCGGCCAAATTGGGGCCGGTCTGGCAATGTCCAGCCTGACAGACCCCGAGTTTTTGAGTGATGTTTTCACTCCCGGGTTTTATAGTGTTCGCGTCCACGAATGAGTCTTTTTCAACATTGATCCACGAGATCAAACGTCTCATTCTTAAACGTGCGTAGTGTAGAACCCGAAAAATGTAGCGTGTTGAAAGCTGGAATTACGGTCTCCGCTCCGCTTTCACTCACAGTAGGAAACCAAGTCGCGAAGCCGGAAGCAATGGCCGGCACCATTCTTGAGGAGTTTTTGTGCCGAAGGTTGTCAAGAAGCCCGAATCAGGGTTTCAAACTCTGGGGTTGAGCGCCCCCATGTTGAAGACGCTCGCCGCGATCAATTATACAACTCCCAGTCCCATTCAAGTGGGATTCATACCAATTGCATTGACGGGGAATGATTGCACCGGGCAGGCCCGAACGGGCACCGGCAAGACTGCGGCTTTCGTCATTCCAATCATGGAGCAGATCGATTTGTCATCCTCGGCCACACAGGCCATCGTGTTGACACCGACCCGCGAATTGAGCGAACAAGTTGCCGAGGAAGCTCGAAAATTGGCGGGCCAACAGGTCTGCCGTATCGCCTGCTGTGTCGGTGGACGCGAGATTCGCAAGCAAATCGACACACTCAAACGAGGCGTTCAAATTGTCGTCGGAACGCCAGGCCGCGTGATTGATCTGATCAATCGCGGCGTCCTCCAACTCGATCAGATTTCGATTGCAGTGCTGGATGAAGCCGATCGAATGCTCGATATCGGATTTCGCCCGGATATCGAAAAGATCTTGCGACGTTGCCCCGAAGATCGGCAAACACTGCTGCTTTCGGCAACGATGCCAGAAGCGGTGGAACGGCTGGCAAAACGCTATATGCGCGACCCCCAGCGGGTTGATCTGTCGGGCGACAGCATCTCGGTGGAAGCCATTCAGCAGTTTTACGTCACCGTCGATGGTGATCGCAAATTCGGATTGCTGGTGCGGCTGCTGGCCCGCGAACGCCCCATGCAGGCGATCGTGTTCACACGAACGAAACGTGGGGCCGATCAAGTCCACGCCAAACTCGAAGGGCGGTTGCCCAATGTCGCGGTCATTCACGGCGATCTTCCGCAGACGACTCGGGATCGAGTCATGAAGAAGTTTCGTGACGGGACGATCCGCCTGCTCATCGCGACAGATGTGATGGGGCGCGGAATTGATGTCAGCGGAATTTCCCACATCATCAATTACGATGTCCCGGAATTCTGCGACGATTATGTCCACCGCATCGGGCGCACGGGTCGATTGTCTTCAGGGTCAACGGGTGCCGCATACACGTTTGTGACTCGTGAGGAAGGTCAGCAGCTGACAAGCATCGAAAAACGAACAGGCGTGCTGCTCGACTGCTATGAAGTCCCCGAATTCGAAGCGTACCGGCCGAAACAACGCTTCAACCACAATGGAGAGCACGCTTTCCGTTCGGGATACCAGGGCCAGAGCCGGGAGGTTCCCCGGAATGGTGCTACTGTAACCGAGGCACCTGTGGCAGGGAATCAAGCTGCCGCACCCCCACCTGCGGCCGCGAGTGCACCGAAACTACCGCCAGCCAGCGCGCTCAATCCGGGCCGCTCGCAATCACGTCGTCGCTTGCCCGTTCGCAGAGAACGCCAGGAAGCCTGACGAACAGGCTGCCTGACAAATTCGACGGGTTCCATCAGGATCGGCGTCTTAGTCAAGTTACAGAAGCGCCGTCTCGCCGCTTGTATTTTACGAACGGCGCGGTCGATGTCGCGACAGCAAATATTGCGTCGATCCTCAGTCTCATTTGTCCCATAGGACTGACGGGACCTATAGGACTTATGGGACAGATTGAAAGTCAGCGTTTGAAACACCGCCGACCGGACAGAAATGCGATGCATTACCCCAGATTCAATGGACTCCACGAACCCGCAAGTGACCGGTTCGGAGGAGTCGATCAAAAGCGAGATTTTGCTTTACCACCCCAGCGACATATTGGTCTCAATTACGCGTTGCGCTTCACTGAGATCTTGCCCGGTTTCCATCATATACAAACGAATCGCATGAACCTTATCTCCCTGAGCGCGTGACAGGCATTCGCGAGCCGTGTCGCAGGGACTGATTGAGTCGCCGATGCCCAGCAGTCGTTTGGAAATGACCCACACGTCCCGCGGGCGTTTGGTCACTCGGACGACATCTTCTCCGGGGTAGTTCTCCTTGGCGATACCTTCGGCGGCATCCTTCGTGTCGGCCCAGCCGATCATAATATGCGCGTTCGTTTCGATTTCAAACAACGGCATGATGGCACTCCATTCTGAAAATGGTCCCGACGGATCTAGAAACTCCGGCCAGGAGCGGGAGAAACCTGCTGCGAACCGGAACACTTGGTGCGAATTGCTGACCGTCGTTCATTGCGAGAGACACTTACAGTATATCAGCCGAGGAAACCGTCTACCATTCTGCAAGAAAAAAGGATGAACCATCGTGGGGCAAGCTATTCAGAACTCAAACGCTGCTTTCTGTTGCCGCGAGCGCCTTGGCGTCCCATTTCTCTTCCGCAGCACTCTTTCTGACATAATAGGGCTCGAGTTCCCAACATGTCGTCAATTGGCCAGCCGCCAATAGAT
>JAQGHT010000541.1 GCA_028291565.1 Planctomycetaceae bacterium
GTCTATTGACGTTGCCGTTGGCGACTCGGACTCTGGCGGCGGCTGAAACTCCGGCTCCCGCAGTTCGTAAAAAGCTGGCAGTCGTGACGACGCTGTGGAACTATCGCTCACATGCCTGGCATATGGCCGAGCGATTTCTGGTCGGGTATCCACTGCGAGGCAAGTGGCATCAGCCACCATTTGAAGTCGTTTCGGCTTATGTGGATCAAAAGCCGGAAGGTGATCTGAGTCATAAGCGGGCGGCGGAATTTGGCTTTAAAGTTTACCCCACTGTGGCGGAAGCGTTGTGCCATGGAAGTGGCAAATTGGCGGTGGATGCCGTGTTGCTGATTGGCGAGCATGGTGATTATCCGATCAACGAGTTCGGCCAGAAACAATATCCGCGGCACAAACTGTTCATGGAGATCGTCGACGTCTACCGCAAATCGGGCCGGACGGCTCCGGTATTCAACGACAAACATCTGTCGTGGAACTTTGAGTGGGCCAAAGAGATGGTCGAAGCGTCGCGTTCGGCGGGATTCCCGTTTCTGGCCGGCTCATCCCTGCCCGTGACCTGGCGGATGCCGTCGATCGAAATTCCCTACGGTGCGGAGGTCGAGGAAGTACTCTGCGTCGCTCAGGGGCCGACTGACATCTATGATTTTCATGCTCTGGAGGCCTTGCAGAGTTTTGTCGAACGCCGCAAAGGAGGCGAGACCGGGATCAAGTGGATTCATACGGTACGGGGTGAACCCGTCTGGAAAATGCTGCAGTCCGGATCGTTCGGGGGGGGCGGCTGGAGTGCAGAGCTGTTTGAAGCGTGTCTCTCACGCAGCCAGACTTTGAAACAGCCGGAGTCTTACAGTCATCGTTATCCGACGCCGGCCCAGATGCAGGAATGGGTCAAAGAGCCGATCGCTTATCGATTTGAGTACAACGATGGCCTGAAGGCGACGATGTTGTTAATGAACGGCCTGGTGGACGATTTTAACGTTGCCGCCAAATTGAAGGGACAGGCCGAACCGCTGTCGACGTTGTTTTACCTTCCGCCGAATCCAAACGTTGTCTATTCCGCGGCGTTAATGGCAAACGCGGAAAAGATGTTCGTCTCGGGAAAAGCTCCCTACCCGATCGAACGCACGTTGCTGACGAGCGGACTGGTGCAATCGGCTCTGCAGTCGTTGAAAATGGAAAAGCGACTGGAAACGCCGCATCTGGCGGTAAAATACACGGCACCGCAGGAGTCGGCGTTCTGGCGGGATTGAACCGAATCAGTCCCGAGTCCAGGGTCGCCGCTTTACCTGCGAGCTTCGAAATCGTACGATACCGGCGCTCGCGGCGATTTCTGTTCGCTGCAATCGATTCGAACTCCGGTTCTTGAGGTTTCACCATGATTTCGCGGCTGCCGTTAGTTTCGTGTTGCGTTCTGTTTGCCTGGGGAACGTGTCTGATCGGTTCCACATCCGGTGAGGATGCCAAACTGGAGCCCGGTTTTGTCTCTTTGTTTAACGGCAAGGATTTGACGGGTTGGCATAAGAACCCTGAGAAGATCGGGCATGGCACGGGAGGCAAGTGGGTCGTCGAGGACGGCGCAATCTCAGGTGAACAAGATCCGCCAGGCAGCGGGAACGGCGGCATTCTGCTGAGCGATAAAACGTACGGCGATTTTGAAGTGATCTTCGAAGCGAACCCGGATTGGGGCCCCTGCTCTGGTTTCTTCCTGCGAAGCACCGAAAAGGGCAACTGCTTTCAGATGATGCTGGACTACCATGACAAAGGGAATGTTGGCGAAATCTATCGCGAAGGGCTGGATGGGGTTTCGAATCGGACTTTCAATCTGGATGGGGAATATGGCGATGCGGACAAGAAAGATTTGAAAAAAATCATCGCTTCGGCAGCCGCGCCGACCAAGCCCGGTCAACCCGCTGTCAAGGTCCCGGATTGGTCCAAGATCTGGAAGATCGGTGGCTGGAACACGCTGAAGTGCAAGGTTGTCGGCAATCCGCCAACAATCACGACCTGGATAAACGGCACGCAAATCACCGAGTATACAAGCGACAAAGCCTTCGAGAATGTGCTCAAACCGAAAGGGCACATCGCGTTTCAGGTGCATGGCGGATCGTATGGCTGGCCCAAAGGCTCGAAAGTGCGGTTCCGGAATGTGCGGGTCAAGGAACTCCAATGAAAATCACGTTCCTGGGCGCCGCCGGAGAAGTGACTGGCAGTTCACACCTCATTGAATGTGGCAAACTGCGGGTGTTATTGGACTGTGGCTTATTTCAAGGACATCGCGAGGAATCGCGGCTGAAAAATCAGACGTTCGCCTGCCGGCCGGATGATTTGGATGCCGTGATACTTTCGCATGCTCATACAGACCATTGCGGCAATCTGCCGGGCCTGTATAAAGCTGGCTATCGCGGTCCGATCTTCTGCACAGATGCCACCGCAGATGTCGCTGACCTGATGATGCAGGATAGCGCGCACATTCAAGAGGAAGACGCGCGCTATGCGATGAAGCGGAATCCGAATGCGAAACCTCGGATTGAGCCTTTGTATACACTTGAGCACGCGACTGCGGTGACGAAGCTGTTCGAGCCATTAACATATGGCAGCTGGCACGAATTAGCTCCTGACTTACGCATTCGATTTCGCGATGCCGGGCACATTCTTGGATCGGCCATTACGGAGCTGGAGTTTCGCGAGAAGGCCGATATTCGGCGCGTCGTCTTCACGGGGGATCTCGGACGTCGCAGCCTGCCGGTATTACGGGACCCGGAATTGATTGACGACTGTGAGATTCTGATTACAGAGTCGACTTATGCCAATCAGATACATCCTGCCCCGGGTGATCTGAAGGCTGCTTTATTGCGAATTGTCGAAGAGATCGCGAAAACCGGCGGCAAAGTCGTGATTCCTGCGTTTGCCCTCGGGCGAACGCAGAATGTCGTCTATTTCTTGAATGAGTTGTATAATTCCGGCCAGCTACCGCGCGTCCCGATCTATGTCGATAGTCCATTGTCGAAGAAGTTGACCGCCGTCCATAGCCGCTATCCTGAAATCATGGATGAGAATGTTCAGGAGATGTTGCTGGTCGATCGCGACCCGTTCCAATTTCCGGGATTGAATTATATTGGCAATCAACAGGAAAGCATGTCGCTGAATGATCAGAAGGGGCCGATGGTGATTATCGCGTCGAGCGGCATGTGCGAAAGCGGCCGGGTCGTGCACCACCTGAAACACACTCTGTCCGATCCGAATAACATCATCTTGATTATCGGGTATCAGGCGGAATATACGCTTGGGCGCGCTCTGGTTGAAAAACTCCCCTTCATCCGGATCTTTGGTCAAGAATATCCACTTCGAGCACGTGTGGAAAAGCTGAATGGTTTGTCGGCGCACGCTGACGCTGAGGATTTTCGCTGGTGGCTGGGGCATCTCGGCGAGCAGGCGGGTGGGGTCAGCCAGGCCTTCATCGTGCACGGGGAAGAGAAATCAAGGCAGGCTCTCGCGGAGATCCTGCATAATGTTTGTGATCACGACCCGATTTTGCCGAAGCGATTTGAATCGTTTGAAGTTTAGTGACGTCGCGTCGCATTATCTGTTGGTTTGTACGTCCCATGAAATTGATCAGACTGATCAGTTTTGTGTGACGCGCATACCAGTGGCTGATGCCACGTGAATTATTCGGATTGATCGCGTTCGGACAGCGGCTCAAATGTCAGGTCAGACTTCCCGATATACTTGGCACGAGGCCGGATCAGGCGGTTGTGCGCGGCCTGTTCGATGATGTGGGCGCACCAACCCGTGACACGGCTGGCCACGAACAGCGGTGTGTAAAGGTCAACATCAAGCCCGAGGTAATAATATAACCGGGCGCTGGGCCAGTCGAGGTTGGGGTACAATCCCCTTTTGTCTCGTGCGAGACGTTCAATACATTCGGCGATTTCTTCCAGTCTTGTATTGCCGGATGATTCCGCCAGTCTGACACAATAGTCCTTCAGGACAACGGCCCGCGGGTCTCCCTCTTTGTAAACCCGATGTCCGAATCCCATCAACAGCCCCTTTTTGGCCATCAACTGATGAAACCAATTTTCGGCCTCGTCCAGCGAATCAATCTGTTGCAATTGACGCAGGACTTGTTCATTAGCACCACCGTGCAGCGGTCCCTTAAGTGCTGCGATAGCTGCCACGACTGCTGAATAAAGGTCGGATTTCGTAGATGTGACGACACGAGCTGTGAACGTCGAGGCGTTGAATTCATGTTCCGCGTAGAGAATCAGCGAGACGTTCATCGCTTTTTCCTGGAACTCGCTCGGTTCTTCCCCGGTGATTAAATACAGCAGATTGCCGGCGATGCTCAGGTCCTGTTGTGGTCTCAAGACCCGAAAGCCCTGTCGCTGGCGATAACGTGCGGCGATCAGGATCGGGATCTGGCCGAGTAATCGTTCGGCTTTTGTGATATCAGAAGTCTCCGTTGGGTCTTCGTCCCAATGTGCCAGCGCGCTGACAGCGGTTCGCAGAACATCCATTTCACCAACATGTAGGGGAATGGTCGCCATGAAGTCGATCACTTCGGCTGGCACGTGACTGGCTTCGATCAATACTGCTTCGAAGTCAGCGAGTTGTTCCTCCGTGGGTAGATTGCCGTGCAGCAGCAGATAAGCAACTTCCTCAAATGAAGCGTCTTCAGCCAGGTCACGAACCGCATAACCAAAATACTGTAATCCGCCCTCAATCGTGGAGATTGCTGTTTCTCCCGCGAGAACCCCGTCCAATCCCGGAAAGTAGGGTTGTGCCTGGCTCATGCGTCCATCCGAGTCGTTTTGAAATTTTGAGACTAAGATTGAAAGATCTACTTGTGGCGATCGGCCGAATCGAGGCAAAACAAGTTCTCCTCCTGCTCTGCAAGAGGCATTCCGAACCCGGCGCGACTTCGCGGAAGGAGCTCCGCTTGCGAATTCGATGTCGATCCTGGCAACTCGCGCGTTGCCCCAGACTTCCTTATGCTAATAATGTGGCGGCCGTTCGGCCAGTGGGTCGCGAGGTGGTTCTGGATCCGAGAGTCCGTCGAGTCGAGTTTCAAACCGGCCCAGGATGGTTCGGATCGCGTCCAGTTCCTGCCGCTGTTCAATTACGACCGCGTTTAACGCGTCAAAATCCTGTTGAACTTGCATCCAACGCAATTCCAATTCAGTGACGCGACTTGTCAGGGGATTTGATGCATCCACGGATGTGACTTCACTTTCTGACTTTTCTTTCGATACCGCTGCGGCACAGATTGGTGGATTATCTACGATCGAGCGCCATTTGTCACCCGACAGCGTTTTCACGTGATATTGAAAGTCTGGCAAAAATCACTGGCCCAATCAGCCGGAACGCGCTAGCTTCCAGTTTCGGATTCCTTGAGGCGATGTGCCGGGGGCTTGCGCCGGGCCGCTGATCGAGCCGCCAGGATCAATTGCCACATCCGAAATTGCTGCCGGCGGAAACGCAACCGGCCGGTCTTGAGTTGTCTCAAGACCAGCCGGTTGCAGATTCATCGAGTTTTGTCAGCGGATGCGGACAGATTTCGATCAGTTCGTGACGTTGATCGTCGTAGTGACGGTCTGACTCGTTCCGCCACTGCCATCGGTCATCGTGAGTTGCACATTTCTGGCCACTGGCGCCAGACGTGTCTTGGATGTTCCAAACGTGATATTCCGAAGCAACGCTTGTGTGGCGGCCACGCTGGCCTTGCTGTTCAATGTGATTACCAAATTCGATCCGCCGGTTCCACCGTGGGCGTTTCCGATTACAACACCATTGTATGTGATCTGGCCCTTATGTTTGCCTTTGGCACTAAATCCGATCTCGCCACTGCCCGTCCCTTGATTGCGAATTGAAACCAGGTCTTTGGCACCGATAAAGGGGCCGACGTTGGTGGCGACGATCGTGCCGCCGTTGAAATTGGTGTTGTCGGCGTCGGTCAGTGTGATCACGTTCGGGGAACCGAACGCGGCGACCGCGTTGCCCTTGGTGCTCTGAATCGGAGACGGAGGGGTTCCGACACCACCCGCACCGTGGAAATCAATAATCGGCGGATCATTCACGTTCGCCACATTGATCAAGACTGATTCTGTGTCGGATTTCGGAATGTTCACATTTCCGGTGTTACCCAGATCATTGGCGGTAACCGTCAGTGTATCGGTTCCGTTGTAATCTTGAATCCCCTGGTAGACCAGGCCCGACAGGCTGGCAAGCGTATTGTTAATCGCGTCCAGGGTGGCATTGAACGTTACGGAATTCGTCCCATTGTTGAGAATCTGCTCAGGCAGCAATCCACTCGGCACATCAGTCCGTACATTCAGAGTTCCATGTTGAACAATCAGCGTCACAAGTTCGACGGCGCCATTGGCATCAGGATCGGCCACGCTGATACCCACGACCGCCAGCCCGACATCTTCGGTCGCATTCAACGGGCCGGGAGGCAATGTGACGACCGGAGGCGAATTATCGTCGTTCAGAATTGTTCCCAATCCCTGGCCATCAGCGATGGTGGCGTTGGTCGGATTAGAAAGATTCAGGAAGAACGTTTCGTTGTTCTCCGCCGTTGTGTCACCAATAATCGGCACCGACACGGTCATGCTGGTCTGGTTGGCCAGGAACGTCACCGTTCCTTGAGTAAGATTAAAATC
>JAQGHT010000580.1 GCA_028291565.1 Planctomycetaceae bacterium
GTGCTTTCGCTCGACGGTTGTAAGTGCTGCTGTTGACGGAAATCAGTTCCGAAACATCGCTCAACAAGGCCGAAGTCCGGTCGTAGGACTGCAATGTTTCCGTTACGGAATTCACGTTGGTCGCGTCGGCCTGCTTAATGATTTCGACATCCAGATCCTGTGGAGCATAGACGGTCCAGGTCGATTGCGCGACGGGAATACCGTATTCCGAACTCTCTTCCGGGGTCACGACCACTGGGACTGGAATCTCAATTTTGCGGCGAACCAGAGCCCAATTGCGAGGCAACTTGCCCGCTTCCAGATGCCCTGCCAGAACCAGTTGTACTTCAAATGAGACATCTCCTTCCGTCGTCTTCGGAAGTGGAATCAGAGTCATCGCCAGGTCCTGCGACGATTGCACCGGCCGGGCTGGTTGGCCTTTGACAAACAACGATAGAACTTGAGACTCAACAGGTAATTTCAACGCCAGGAATTGTCGTGACCGATTTCTCAAGCGGTAAATCACTTGTTCGCGCCAACTGCCATCTGCTGACAGTACTGTAACATGATGTGCCAAATTCACTGAAGCAGCGAGGAGTTGCTCGGCTTGAAACCGTTGTTGCTTCCAGATGACGGGCGTCTTAGGTGTCTTCACCCGCACAATTTCCGCCGCCTGATGGACCAGATCCTGCCGCAATTTGATGATCTGCAGCAAGTCTTCGGCGGGAATGGTTTCCACGGTGTCCGGTGCGGCGGATGTCAATTGCGTTTGCGATTGATTGACCAGAACCACGTATTGGGCCTGCGTTTCCAGAGGGTCGATTTGCGGTGGATCTTGACCCGGTAATTTCTGCTCGAACAAAATGTTGGGTGCGACGACCTGCGCGTTCGCGGCCGGCGGCAGCACCGTCCGGGCGACCAGGAAGAATCGCCCGCGCTGAGGATCTTCCAAGGTCACGGTCCAGCGTGTGCGGCCATTTCCAGTCGGTTCCTGGACAATACCACGCCGCCGCGGTCCTGCTCCTTCCGGAAACTCGAGTTTACCGGCCAGTGATTCCGGAGTCGTGAAGACAAACGTATCGGCACCGGCCGTGTCGATTTTCCATTGCAAGGCAAACAAATATTCCAGTGATTCCTCTCCGACCGTCAACAAGGTCAGGACATTGGCGCTCAGCTTGGGAACTTCCTGGGTCAGTTCCACCGTGATTGGCGCCGGGGCCGGCGTGGTTGTGCTGAAACCGAACTGGCCAGATGTCGCATCGTGCCCCAATAATTCCTGTGACAGTCCGCGCGGATCAATCGATTTCCAATTGTCCAGCACACCAATCCTGCCCGCGTAGATCGGATCCAGAGTCAGCAGCAACTGGGTATCGAGTTCATCGACTTCCAAGGGATAGGGCAGGTTGATCTCGGCCTTCAGAATTTCCGGTTGCCGCAAGGTCTTTCCGATCAGAACCACGTCGACAATCCCCGTCCGAGGTGCGGGAAACTCCAGGAACAGCTGTGCTTCAGCATCCATCTGGGCGGAATCTTCGCGTCCCGAAACATGCCAGTCGCTGACTTCAGCGGCCTGAACGTCCTGCAGCAGATAACCTTGCGGAATGAGGATCGCCAAGCTTGAACGCGGAGCGCCCAGCATATTGAATTTGTAGCGGCTGAGCATATGCACTTTGCGGGGATCGATATGCCCGTGGTGCCGGGCCTGGATCTTCAATTGCGGCTGCCGCCGATTCACGGCGATTTCTAATTGAAACGGACGGGTTGCGAAGCGATAGCTCAGGACATTCGCCTCGGGCAAGGCACCGCCCAGACGGGCCAATGGGACCTGTTGCGGTTCGATTTGCGAGAGACCTTGAATTTTAGTCACGCGAACGCCAAATTGCTTTCCGGCCAAGACGGCCAAAGTTCCGGTTTCGCGAGTGGTGTTCTTCGGAGCGAACTGCGGGATCTCGTACAGAGTTTCCAGGTCATCGGGCTTTTGTTTGACGAACAGATCAAACTTGAGTTGTGTGGCATCTTCGACTTTGCGACGCAGGAAAATCTTCAGTTGCCGGTTGTCACCTTCGCCGGCAACTTCCCAGCCGCCAACATCGGCGCCTTCGATCTTCCGAACCCCCAATGTTTTCGGCAATGCGAACAAGATCTCCGCGAGAGACCCTTGTCGCACCTGGAAATTCCAATCAGAAAGCAACCGCGTCCCCGCATCCGTCAATAACAGGGCCGTGACCGAATCAACATGCACAATGGCCTCGACATCACCGCGACTTTGTTGAGGCCGCCAGCTGACGAGAACCTCGCCGCCGTTCGAAATCGGAACCAGCACGACTTGTTGCTCGCCGACTTTGGTGCGGCGGAACGCGCCGCTGCTGCCGTTGACGCGATAATTCAAATCAGGTGCGGGTGCTGTGAATCGCAAGATGCCTGTCGAGACGGCTCCGAGTTGCAATGTGAACTTGCCGGCCGGCCCAGTCAGTTCCACCGGTACGTTGAATTCCAGATCCACCAGATGCACACCGGGCTGGCTGAGCAGAATGGCCAGTGGATGAACATCACTGCCGTTCACTAACGGAGCCGACGCGCCGTCGAGCTTGGCACCGCTGACGGCCACTTTCCCAATCGGGAGCGGCAGGGTGACTTGTCCATCCCGAAAACTGTAGCAGACGAACCGGGCGGTCACTTTGACACTCGGTTTGACGTCTCCTTTAGCCGGGACCAGTTCGGCGGCGAATAGAGCTTCGGCGATCAGTCCTGGAACGGGTGATTCGGTGGGCAGGGGTTCGTTCGGATGTCCCTGCTTCCAAAGTTCCAGGAATTTGTCATGTGGCAGGAAGACTCGATCAGACTTTTCTGGATCCAAGTCCGCAGTCAACGGCACGAGAAGTGTGTTGGCGGGCAGATTCAAGACGACAGATTTGAGAGGCGGCGCTGCTTGCGGTACTGCGACTGCTTGTAGTGCCGCAGCGGCATTGGGCTGAGCTTTTTGCTGTTCCTCGGCCTGCAATGGAGCACCGCAGCATCCGACCCCCAGTGCGAACAAGAGCATGAACCGAGGCATAAATGCCGGTTCCAGTAATTTCCAAACATCTGCCGGCGAATGGATCTTCAGTTCCAGCCATTTGAATAAGGCATGGGCGGCGAGTAGCCCACAGCCCAGTAACGCACCGCGGAAAATTCCATCGAGATATGGGAGCCAAATCGCTGGAACGACGGTCAGAGCCCCCAGTGGCACGACAATTCCAATACTCAGCACGACTAATCGCAGGGCCAATGAACGATTGCGGATTACCCAGCAAGCCAGGAGGACCAACACCTGCAGGACGAGCGTCTCGAACGAGAGTCGAGCGCGGTTTTGATAGGTGACAATCAGTTCGGCCGAATCGGCGCCACGACCGCGATAGGCGTAGGTTGTGGCATGGGAATCCGCCGGAGGTTCCAACTGGAGCGCCAGGGAAAGCACGGCCTTGGTTCCACCAGCAAAGCGGCCATCCATCGCGAAATCAAAACCTGGAGCATTACCGGCCGGCGGCGCGGCGGGACCATTTCCCGCCTGCGGCTGCCCTGGAGCTACCTGAGGTTGCATCCCCAGAGCCACGGGTGCGGGCACTGCCTGGTCGGCTTGAGCACGCTGTGGCTGCGCGGCCTTGAAACCATCGAGCACCTGCGGCAGTTCGTCCGCCTTTTTCATACCCTTTTGAGCTTGCGCCACTTGCATGCGTTCTTGAATGCTTTCGGATTCTTTCGATGCCGGCCGCTCTTCAGTCTTCGTTTCTTCGCTTTTCGTTTCTTCCTTCCGCTCTTCAGTCGATTTTTTCTCACTCAACGCGCGGCGCCGCATTCCACGAATGGCCTTCCCGCTCAAATCGTCACCGTCGGAAAACTCAACGGGCTTGCCGTCAACTGCGATCGCTGCATGATCGGGGGAATCCAAGGCGGACCAAAACCCCTCTTCCTTCGGGTCTCGCGGTTTGTCACTTCGAAATCCAAATTTGGCTTTCCATCTCATGATCTCAGCCGTGGGATTCGACGGATTTTGAGCCAGAAGTTTTTTGGCAAGCACTTCGGCCTCACCAAATCGCCGCTGTTGCATGAGTTGATTGAACTCTTCAGTGTCATTCGCGAATTCTTGCTCTTTACTGATCTCAGATGTCTTTGCAGACCTTGCAAAAGGGGCACCCTCAGCAGCAACCTGCGCTGCTTCGTCATAATCAAGACTTTTCGTCTCGGACTTTTTCGTCTCCATTTTTTTTGCCGTTTTATAATATTGATTCGATGACTGCTCTTGGCCGGCAAAGCTGTAAAACAAAACCACTAGTCCGATGAGAGAAACCGCACCAACAAGGCCGAGAAATCCCGTTCGAGCGATCACCAGTCGCACGATCCAAATGACCAGCAAGGCCAAAACTAAGGCCGCCAATTTCCACAATAATTTATCGGGACTATCGACGGCAAAACGATGCAACAGGTTTCCCAGGAAGCCAATGGGGCGCTCGCCATCCTGCGCTTGGAAATTGCCGGGACTGGATAGGAATTCTGTTTGGTTCGGGTGATACACCCGCCACTCCTGTTGCAGGATTTCCAGAGGCTGCTCGGAACCGTCGCCGTTTAAGACGGTGATCGCGGGCGGAGTCTCTTTGAGTGTTCCCGCCGCGGTCAGAACGCCAGCATTGGTTCGATAAAACAACTTGAGCGACCGGGCGCGTTGTGAATCATCACCCACGCGCATGCCATTCGCTTCTGCAGCCGTCAGCGGAATCAGGTATGCGGTGGAAGTGCGGCGGACTTCGATCGGTGTTTCGTCCAGCAACGTCGCCCAGAGGAGCGCCTCTTCGGGCAAGGTCACCTGCAGGCTTTGAATTCCCACGGCGCGCAGTTGGAACGTGGCCGCGTGTTGAAATTCACCCGTCTCACCCAAGATACTGACAATGTCCAGCTTGTCGCAAATCGCAGTCGGCACGGCCAAACGGTCGAACCGGCGTTCGGTCAATTTCAATTGATAGCCGGGCAAGACATAGCCATACGCGGCTACGATGCGGTCCTTCGGGATATACGCAGTCGGTGGTGGCAGGTCCGCCGGATCCACGTCCGGCAAAGTGGCACCAGCCGCGTCTTGCACCGTCAAATCCAATTGCTGATCGGGTTCGGCCTCAAATGCGATCGTCCCCGTTTCTCGTTCAGCACCGACAACCTGCAACGTGGGCGGAGCAAACTCCGCCGCCTTCTGCCGGGGTTGCGAAACGTCCACTAAAGCGAGTAGCGGCCCGCGCGCACGTTGATCGAGCAACAGGGTCCAGGCGCGGCGGCCGTTCGCCGGTGCGGCGGCCGTCTGTTCGACGATCCGTGCAATACTTTCAGTGACGTCAAAACGGAGGTTTGTGCCGGCGGACTCGGGCAATGACAAAACCAGCTTTCGTGTGCCGCCCCCTTGAATGTCCAGCCGCGCTTCCAGATGACTGAGTAGCGTTTCTTTGTCGAGACGATGAAAAGCCAGCGTGCGGGCAGCAATCCGTGAGGGCTTTCGCGTGACCTGAATTTGGCCGCTGTAATGCGTATCCTGATACTCGTATGCCAGCCGGGCCGCGACCGATTTATCGAGCACCGCGGGTGACAGACCTTTCAGTTGTTCCGGTTCGACTTCCAAGTCCGCCTCGGCGGCGACCATTACGGTCCCTTCGACGACGTTCGATTGGACCAGTCGTACTTCGGGCAGCGAAATCGCCACTTTTCCGTCTTCAATGGGCCAGCCATCTGGATCTCGATGGGCCTGCAATTGGATCACAGCCTGCTGATCGGCTGCGAGAGGGCTAGCGAACGGAATCCGCAGCTGATGAATGCCAGCCTCTTGCGGCACGGTTTCCCAGGCAACTCGTGCCTGGTTGACCAGGACATCGGTCACGGTCCATTCGGCGGGCAGAGTCATCAAGATTTCAAACAGCGGCGCGAATCGCGTTTCGACTGTCACGTTGCTTTTCAAATTCAGACCGCTGGAATTAATGTCCAGCAACGTCACGACCGCCGCTGAGATTTCGCGGGCTTTGGGTTGCGTCGTGAATCGGAGCAGAAAATCTTCGCGCCAGGCCGTGAATCGCATTCCACCCGGGACAACAGCCGCGTTCGGTTCCCCGGCCGCCGCGCGTTGAACGCCGACGGCTTCTTCCATCTGCAACCGCATTCCCGGCGCCGCGGTGACTACAATCTCGGCCGTGTGCGAGGCCACATTGGCGAGCTTTAAAGTCGGTACCAGCCAGCCTTCACTCGTTTTCGCAGCCATCACCGCTTGAATCGTGACGTCTCGGGGCTCCTGAAATGTCTGCCGATACCGCAAATTGAGGATCGTTTCGCCATTCTCCGGTCCTTTGGGACCGAATTCCCAGCTTTCGAGCCCTGGTGAGGTAATCGACACGATCTGCAGCGTTTCCGGGACTCGAAACTGCAAGCTATCCAGAGGTTTTCCGAAGACCTGCAACGAGGCAATGGCCTGCCAGGTGACTTCTTCGGGGGCCGCCCGGACTCCAATCGCCGAATGGGCGAAGACCAGGCCTTCGGATGACTGTTGAGTCGGCCGATCGGTGATCTTCAGCTCGACCTGTTTCTGGCCTCCCAGCGCGAGTTTGTACTGGGCCGGCTGATCGTTCGCGGCGGGGCGTTCAACAGGCAGCCCATTCCATTGCAAGTGCTTTTGTGCGGCCAGGTCCAGAGTCAACTCGACACCTGAATGACGTGGTAAGCCGAACGTTGCCAGCTTGTCGCTGCCGACGGCGAGCAAGGGACGCGATAGCTGCAGTGTCAATATTCGCTTGCCAGGCTGATCCAGGATCAAAGTCAACCGTCCCTCGGCCTGGGGATCGCGACCCAACCGAGCTGGCTGATCGTCGAGTGTTGCTTTTTCCAGAGACAGATCCGTGAATTCTAGAGGCAAGGACTGCCAGCCGGGCGCGAATTTCGTGATCTGCATTGTGGCCTGCAGGACCAACTGATCTTCTTCGATTTTTGCAACGTATTTCACATTACTGACACCGATCGATTCAGGTGGCTGAGGTTTGCCAGCGTTCTGTTTCGCAGCGTCTTGTAGTTTTTTGAATTCGTCCTGATTCAGCAGCACCCATTTCTTGTCCTGTTGAATGAGAGATTGCAATTGCTCCAACGGGACAAAGAAATGCGGACCTAAAGGCTCCTTTTCCACGGGGGTCTGCGCCCGCACGTGGTTGATGCACGCAGCAGAAAAACACAGAAACAGAACAAACACCAGCACCAGGCGGTGCGGTAAGTGGCGAACCATCGGATGTCTCTGTGGAGTAATCACATTCTGCCTCATCTTATGGTCTCTTCACCGAACTCTCGCGACTTTCACGGCACAAATCGAGATTGGAAAGTTATCAGCCACGAATGCGCGCGAATTAGGAAAACCCCGCCACCGGGCTTGCCCCGGTGGGTCCACGGCCTCTGCACTACTCGTCGTCCATTACCATTGGGCTGACGCCCAACGCTCGCCAGGAAAACTCGGCCTACTTGTTGAAGTCATCACGGACATCATCAAACACGCCTGGTGGCGGAATCACTGCTGCCGGAAATTCCGGTCCGTAATCGATGACGACCGGCTCTTTGGGAGTTTCTTTAATGACTCGTTTTCTAAGGAATAGATGTACAATCCAGACCAACAGCAACAGCTGCAATCCAAACCTGGCACTTGATGCGATAAACATCGCGAGTTCCGCGTTGCTCAGGGCGAACAACACGATCGCGAAGCCGCACACCAGTAAGACGCCGAATTTGTTTTCCCAAGAGGTCCCGCGCAAAATCAAGGCGATCAGCAATAGAGAAATACTCCAGACCCAGGTATTCCAACTCGTGCGCCACCATTGGAGCTGCATCTTGCCAGCTCCGCCCAGATTGTTGTATACGTAGGCATGCCCTGCCGTGGGGAATTCAAATAGCCCGCTCCCAGTCTCACCAATCCAGTGTTCCAGATCGGCTGTCGACTTGGTTGCTCCGCTACGGCCCTGGAAGGCATCCACGAAGCGAAGTTGCCGATCGGGAGTAAAATGATCGGGAGTTCCGACAAGTGTCAACTGTTCCGGTACCCAGACTGCGACTCGAAGTTGCTGCACGACGACAGCCTGTTGATTTGTGGTGGCCCCCAGTTGCGGCAGATCAAAGTTCAGATCGCCGCCGAATCCTGTGGTTGGTAAGCCATACCCCGGAATGCGATAGACAATCGTCATACTGAATTGCTGGTCCGATGCTCCGGCGCGGGCCACGTTGACATAATAGAGTTCGGAACCGGGCTTCGTATTGTTCGCGGGACTTCGTTCGAGGTTGACCTGTTTTCCCGCGACCATGACTCCCAAGGGCTGTACTTTTGCCGGAAGCTCCAATTGCAGCCGTTGCCGTTCGCTGGTTTTCATGACATACCGGCAGCGGAACGTCACCGAGTCATCCTGGGTCAGCACCATCTCGATGAGTGAGCGGGAAATGACGGTCTGCACAACCTCTTGGATTTCGTGTTCGGTTGCCGAAAGTGCCAATTCGTTGACCTGTTGCGAATACCGATAGGCCAAAGCGCCTTCAGCAGCCATCAGGGTCAATTCACGGACGTCAATCGTCTGCAAGTCTTTGGGGACCGCCGCCAGTGACCACAACCGGTCCTTCTGCACCGCAATTTCGCCCAGCAAGTTGGTCACGGGAACTCGCTCTGTGGCTCCGTCCTTGTCGAGCACTCCGAATACGCGGATTGGCTGGACCGTGATTTTCGCCGTCTGATTCTGCTTGGTCAATTTCAGATCATATTTGACACGAAAGACTTGTTTGCCGACCACTTCCCGCTGAGTATTAATGGTCCACGTGACCCAACCGTTCTGAGCTTCGGCGTGGCTCTTTTGCTTGATGGGAACTCCGCCCGACCCCGGAATCACTTCAATCTGCACATTATCCGAGACGGCGGCCGGAACCGCGATCCGGAACGTGTCGATGCCGGCATACTGGACGTTGAAAGCCACCTGGCTGGTGATCTCGACGATTTCTCGATTCACATTGATCTTCGTACCAATTTCCGCCGTCAACCGCGTTGGTTTCCGGACAGTTGAGACGGGAATTTCAATCGGCCGGCGGTTGAAGGTCCAGGCCGAAGCGAGCCGCATGTTGGGACGAGCCTGCTGATCGGCGGCTCGATCAGGTTGAACGGAAACCAATCCTTTTTCGTCTGTCACAACTTCGATTGCTTCCGGAGCGTAGACTTGCACTGTGCCTTGCTCCCGGGCGACGTTCACCGGTTCCAGAATGGGGAGCTTTAACTCCTGTGTCTGCATGCCATTGGTGAAGCTCAGGTGACCTCGGACCGCCACCCGGATATTCCCCTGTGTCTTCTGCTTCAACGTCAGGGTTAATGTTTTTCCATCCGGAGTGACAGCGAACTCCTGCTTGTGTTCACAATCGACGCTGTCAATTTTGACCCCTTCCGGAATGGTGTATTTCAATTCAAACACACCGGCCCGTTCGACGTTGTAATCCAGATTGGAAATGAGCTTCAGTTCGTCATCGGTGAATTCGAGAACGGTCCCGTGATTGACGGTCACTCGCGGCTCAACGGGCTTGGCCGAGACCCCCAGACGAAATGCCGGATTGTAGAACTTGAAGTACAGGTTTTCCGGACGGCGCTGGCCTTCAGGGACTTCCGCCGCTTCAATCCGCATCAGACCGCGCTGTTGCTCGACAGACAAGGATAACTCGGGGCCATGACCGACAACGATCACGCCACTTTCGCGAACCGCTCCGACGGCATGAATTCCGAGTACCTTGCCGTCCTCTTCAATTCCGCCCAGTTCCAGGATTTCGCCCGTCGCGGACCGTTCGGTACGGATTTCCACGGGAATCGTCTTCGCGTTGGTACCCAGCAGGTCAATAGTAATGACCTGCCGATTGGCTTCATTGGCGGCCTTCCAGCCCTTCAAATTCGGAACAGTGACATCCAGAATCCGATGCCCCAGGGGGATGGCCACGACGACCTGGTTCAATTCGCCGCGCAAGACCTGGTAAGTCAGAATGGCTTCGGTTTGAACTAATCCGTCGGCCACATGAGCATGAATTTGATTGGAAACACTCGTCAACAGTTCCATTTCCGGAGTCTTACTGACTCGGGGAAACCAACGGGCCGTCAACTTATTCGTCGAACCGACGTTCGCTGTGATCTTCGTACTATTTGCCGCGGCTTCGATTGAGGTGGAAACCAGATGCGGAACGACATCCACTGTTTGATCGGGTGAGGGGATCGTCAGATCGAGATTGCTGATACCCACCAGCGGAACTTCCAGATCAAAACTTTTGCCGTCTGTCGAGGTGTGAACCCTGGTGACCAGTTCCAGTTTCACAGTATGTTCGCCAACGGTCGGCAACAACAGATCGTACGTTCCCTCACCAGTGCCAACGAGCAGAATCTGTTCATTGTCTGCCGTCATCTTCCCGACAGCGGCGTCGCCGAACTTCAGAGCGACTCGACCCCAGGCTTTATCCAGGACCTTAATCTTGAAGGTTGCTTCGATTCGAGCCAGATTGTTTTCAATCTTGCCCATATAATTGGCCTGTGTGATCACCGATTGGACCAGCGGGGCGGACGCGTCTTTGGAAATCGGGCGTGCCCGTTGCCACAGTTCCAAAAACTGGGCATAGGGCAGGAACACGGTCGAATTTTTTTTGTCGAGAACCGCCGAGAATTCCTTGTAAGGCAAATAGACCAGGTTTTCTGGCTTCAGCACCGAATCGGCGGCTTTGACTTCAGGGGGCTTCGGATCGCTCTTTTTCGAGTCCTGAGCGAACAGGCCACCACAAGTGATGACGCAGCAAAACAAGAGTCCGGCGAGAATTTTCGCCGTGGTGGTTATACTTCGCAGGGGTAAAGATGGCACATTTCGAAAAGTTGCCAGGAATCGCACCAATGACTGCAGAGGTGCCAACCACTCCCGCGAGAAGTGACAAAATAGATTGAACCGCATGTTATCGTGCATCCTCAGAGGCGCTTCGAGGTGGCGTGAAAACGAGTACTCCGCTGCCGCAAAATCCGTCCAACATGATTTCCCGAGCAATAAGCCTGGTAACAACTTCCGAATATACTAACTGCGCAGTTTATAGCAAATTGGCAGAGTTGCGAAAATACGACTGCTCAAGTTTAGACCAATCCGAGCGGAAAGTTTTGTTTAGGAATCAAACCGTTTACAAAACCGGCAATACTTCGTAACTCATTACCCTTAATATAGTTATGAATCGAGATGTCATTCAGGAGAGTCTCGAATCAAGGTTTTCAGCGAAGGAATCCAGACGAGGACCTGAGCTGGAGGCAACGGAATCAGGCGATTCGATAACGATAAGCACCCGTAATTCTTAGGCTACTTGACGGCCCGACCAACCGGAACGGCAATTGAGAAAATCTTTTGATCGGTCCAGATTGATTCAAGAATCAGCGATCTCCAATTGATTTGCGCAAAGGTCTCAAGGCGTATCGATTTTCTGTGAGGATTCCCGTCCCGGGAGCCATCATGTCCGAAGAATCTGAGCTGGATCCGACGTTCATCGCTGTTCGTTGCGAAGAGTGCGGGGCGAAACTGCGCGTGCGGAGCTCTTTGGCAGGTAAAATCGGCGCCTGTCCGAAATGCCATTGTGCGCTCCCGATTCCGATGTTGCCCGACTATGCGGATGAAGATTATGAGACTCCTGCGTCGGCCTGGGAACGGACCAATCATGGCTATCGACTGTCGACGACTTTGGAACACGAACCGGACGACAATATTCCGCTTCCGTTGCCGAAAGAACTGACCGCTCCTGTTCCGGAGAAAGGTTACCTGGATCAACTGGGACTCGTGCGACAAGTCGCGATTTCGAAACATCCCCGTTGGACCTTCTTGAGCGGAGTGTTTGAATTCCCGTGGTATGACGAAGTCTGGCCACGCTGGATCTGGCTGATGCTGGGAGGCATGGCGATTTCCGTGATCCCGGTTCTCGCCCTGGGTATCCTCGACGGAGCGAAAGGGTACAGCGGCGTCGCCCTGGCATTTTTTGCGATGCCTCAAATCTGGCTCACACTGTGGACCGGTTCGCATGCGGCCTGCTGCGGGATGCAAGTTTTCGAAGACACGGCGGCTGGAAATGACCACATTAACGGCTGGCCCGATCCGAACTGGCGCGAATGGATGCTGCCATTCCTGCATCAGGCCTATGTCGTGTTTATGGTTTTCGCTTTGGCTTACGGCGTGGGAAGTGCCGCTGGCTTGACCGGTTACGACTTCACGGCAGCCATTATACTGGCCGAATTCCTGCTGTTTCCGGTGTGTTGGCTGTCGGTCCTCGAAGGGAACAACGTCTGGCAGCTGATTTCTCCCAATGTCGTGCGGACTTTGATCACCAAGCTGGCTTCGTGGTTGATGTTTTATCTACTTGCATCCGTTATCGCTGTTATCTGGATCGGGACGCTGTGGGGAGTTTGTAAGGCCAGCCTGCTGCTGGGAATGCTCGCGAATGGTGTGTTGTTCGGCACGTTCGTGTTGATCTACTTCCGGCTGCTCGGGCGATTGGCATGGTCAATCAGCCACCAGCGAAAAAAGAAACGCAAACAGGCAACGAAAACGTTGGGTTAGACGAACAAGGGAGGCAGGCCTTCAAAGCCCAGATTCTTTCGATTTCGAAAAATCACGCACCCGGCGATGGATTCTGGGGTTTCTTATTCTAGCGAAGTAAAAAAAACGCTACACTGCATAATGAGGTATGCGGTCTGCATCCGTGATGCTGCCGAGATTTGATCTGATTCGCAAGGGGCCAGCCATGACTCGCCATAACGCTCAGGATTACGGCACTTGGGACGAGACGTCTCACGAAGCTGATTCGCCTGCACGTGTCACTTCCGAATCAAATCAGATGGATGACGACGAATGGAATCGCGCCGTTCAGGAAGACACTGGCGACGCTGCATCACCTCACGATGGCACTGTTTACGATTACGACGTCAACGAATTCGATGACGTGGACGATGATCATTCGGATGAACCGGATGCAGTGCCAGAATACGCGACTTCTGAAAATGACGTTGAGTCGGTAGACGCGGCTACCATCGAGTGTTCCTCTTCAGCGAGCGCTCATGACGACGAACCAGTCGATGTCATCATTGAGCCCGATGCGGAAGTCGAATATGAGCCCCTGACGAGTCGTTGGATGGCTGGCCTAGTCGCCAGCCTGGTTTTGCATATGTGGCTGTTTTCGACTCTGTCTTCAGTCACTGTCGAGGACCGCGAGTACGAAGCGATTCGGCCAATCGATTCGAAAATGGGCTGGGACGAGCCAGAACCAGAACTGCTCGAAAAAGTCGCCGAATATGAACTGGCAAATCCCAACGATCTGGAAAAAGATCAACAGACGGCTCTCAACGCACGCAGCATAGGATTAATCCAATCCGAAAAACCCGTTCAGGAAGCCGCGCCGCAATTGGAAGTCGCCGATGCTCTGGAAATGCGAGAGTCGGCCCCCGTCTATGACATTCCAGAAGGAATGGAAGTCGACGAATCGATCGTGGTCCAGGGAACGACCGGAGAAGGCATCATACAACTGGATGCCGCTCTGGACCGAGTTACCTGGGAGATTGCGGCAAATCTTAAAGAACGCAAGGTGCTTGTCGTCTGGTTGCTGGATTCCTCGGGTAGTTTGATCGAACAGCGAAAAGCCGTTGCCAAGCGGATGCGCCGCATCTACGGAGAATTGCATGCTCTGGAAACGGTGGGCCAGATTCCCAATCAGGACAAGCCTATTCTTAGCGCCGTCGTCACGTTTGGCGAGGGAATGGAATTCCTGACGCCCAATCCGACGGCGAACGTCGATGACATCGTCTCACTGTTTGAAAAAGCTCCGACAGATCAGTCCGGCGTGGAAAACGTCTTCGGTGCGGTACGTCGAATCACAGAGAGATGGGGCGGTTTGCGAGCCTCACAGGGACGCAGATTGCTCATTATGGCAATCACCGACGAAGCTGGAGACGATTATAGTCAGCATTTGAATGTGGCGATCAGCATGCTCAACCGCGTCGGGGGTAGGGCCTACGTGATCGGACCGCCCGCCGTCTTCGGCAAGCGACAAGGTTTCGTCCCCTATC
>JAQGHT010000607.1 GCA_028291565.1 Planctomycetaceae bacterium
GTCTATGCCGTCGATCTTTCGGATTCCATTGGAGATGGTCCATCGACTTCCGCGCTGAAATTTGTCGTGCGGACAGCCACCGAAAAGCCGGGAACCGACCAGGCCGGAATGATTGTGTTTGGCCGCGAAGCCTCAGTGGAATTGCCCCCGAATCAAAACTTCCCGTTTGAAGCCATCAATTCTCAGGTCGATCGCGATGCGACAAATCTGGAACACACGTTAAGCCTCGCAGCGGCACTCGTCCCTGAAGAAAATCAAGGACGGATCGTCCTGATCAGCGACGGCCGGGCGACTGAAGGCAACTTGCATCGCGTGCTGGACGAACTCAAGGCTCGCAACATCGCTGTCGATTTTCTGCCGGTCCAATACAACTACACAAACGAAGTCTATCTGGAACGCCTGGAGCTTCCGCCGTCTGTGAAGATTGGACAACCCTTCGACGCGGTGATCGTGTTGACGTCCATCAATGCGGGCGAAGGCAAGCTGATCTTGAAACAAAATGGAACTCCGATCCAGCAGGAAGACGTCAAGTTTGGGGCAGGAAAGAACCGGTTCTCATTTCCCATCACTTTGACGGAGGCGGGATATTACGACTATTCGGCTTCGATTGTCGTCCCGCGATCTCAAGATCAGTTGCTGCAAAACAATACCGTCATCAACGATCTTTATCTGGAAGGGGAAGGCCGGGTATTGATTGTGATCGATCCCGACGGTCCGGTTGATAAAAACGACAACAATGCGCATATTGATTCGAGACGCTTGGCCGCTGCACTCCGAAGTTCGAAGCGCGCTGTGGAAATCAAGCCGGCCTACGACTTGCCGCGTGATCCGGCGGCATTGTTGCCCTACGACGCGATCTTCTTCGTCAATGTCGGTACCGACGCATTTGACGCGATCCAAATGAAGACCGTACATGATGCCATCTACGATCTCGGAATCGGCTTTGTGATGGTCGGCGGCAAGAATAGTTTTGGCGCAGGCGGTTACCATAAAACGCCGATCGAAGACGCATTACCCGTCTCGATGGATGTCTCTCAGAAGAAAATTCTTCCCAAGGGGGCATTGGTCATTATTCTGCACACCTGTGAGTTCCCCGAAGGAAACACCTGGGCCAAGCGAATCACCAAGCAGGCGATCAAGGTCCTCAGTCCACAGGATGAAGTGGGAGTCGTCGATTACGAAGGGGGCGAGAAATGGGTTTTCGAGATCGCACCCGCAAAAGATTACGAAGCGATGGTCACGAAAATCAACGCCGCCGCGCCAGGTGACATGCCTGCGTTTCAGGGCACCATGAAAATGGGGTTGGAAGGACTCAAAAAGAATAAAGCGGCAACCAAACACATGATCATCATTTCGGACGGAGATCCACCACCTCCAACTGATGATTTGATCAAGGACTTCATTGCCAATGAAATCAGTGTCTCGATGGTCGCGATCGAACCCCACGGGGGGCGGGAAATTTCGACCATGCGGGCCATTTCCAACGTCACGCGTGGCACGTATTACTTCCCCGCGTCACCGGATGAACTGCCCTCAATCTTTATTAAAGAGGCCAAAACGCTCCGCCGGAATATGGTGCAAGAAAAGGATTTCACGCCCGAAGTCCAATTCGTCTCGCCCATCTTGAAGGGTTTCGACACGATGCCGCAGTTGCACGGTTATGTCCTGACCACTGCGAAGCCGAATTCCCAATTGATTCTACGGGCACCTCCTGACAGTGAGGAATCACCCGAAGTCGATCCAATTCTTTCAGTTTGGCGGTATGCCTCGGCGCAACGGCGGCATTCACTTCGGATTTTTCTCCTGCGTGGGGATCAGACTGGTTGGAGTGGTCGCAGTTCCAACCGTTTATCAAGCAACTCGTGACCGAGATTGCACGCGTCCGCAAAGAAGGCCATCTGCGGATGTCCACGTACATTTCTGGCGGCGACGGAACCATTGTCGTGGAAGACTTCCATCCGAGCGAAGGATTTATGGAGATTCAGGCTCGAGTTTCCGGTCCGCACGGCAGGTCCCAGCAAGTGGCCCTGAAGCAGGTCAGCCCGCGACGCTATCAGGCAACTTTGCCGCTCTGGGGAGCTGGCCGGTATCACGTCTCAGCCGCTGGGGCCGGCGGTGATCGAAAAGAGAATTGTTTCGGTAGGATGGTGGTTTCATATTCTCCCGAATACTTGTGGTTCCGCTCCAATCCGCAAGTCATCGACGAAATCGTGAAGCGGACAGGCGGACAAATCCTGACCAAAGATTCGACTGCAGACGACATTTACCGCAATCATCGTCAACCGCAACGGAGCTCACGTCCGATCTTCGACCAGGTTTTGATTCTGCTGGCATGCCTGATTCCATTGGATGTCGCACTGCGACGAATTCAAATCGACTGGTTACTGATTCGGAGCTGGTTCACTTCCAAGAAACGATTGCAGGCGGAATCGACGGCCACGATGGGCGCCCTGTTGCAACGGCGACAGGCTGTGAAATCTGAACTGGAGACTCGCCGTGGAACACCAGTCGCTCCAGACTTGCGTGATCGACTGGCGGATCGCCGTGTCACGACGTCCACCGTACCGGTTCCCGATCCGACGAAGGCCAACGCCGAATCACCGGGAACGAAACCGCAGCCGAAAGCCGCACCAGATGTGGAAACGGGAACGACAGGGCGGCTGAAGGCACTGAAGCGCCAACGCGAGGCGGAAAAGAAGCAGGAGGGAGAAGAATGATTGGATCGTACGTCGCGATTCTCGAATTCTTCGGTGAGCCTGTGGCGCAAGCCCACGCGTTCGACTTGCCGCAGTCTCAGGCCTTACGGCATCTGGCTCACCAAACATCGAGATCACCTTAAGAACCAGACAAAAACGAGGAACCAGTGGGCTTACACCCACCGCTCGCCAGGTTGATTGTCAGCCTCCAAAGCAATGTATTGAACAAGTTGAAGGAATCATCTTTTGCCGTGGCCGGCCTCTGACGAGACTGGTCGCGAGTCTCGGAGAGACTCGCCTACAGGATTTCACGACGCTTTCCATAGGACTGAATTATGTCCACTGCGACATTATCCGAAAATTCGACTCAGCTGAGTCCCGAAGGACGCGAGTTTCAAGCCACTTTCGCCGCTGTACGGCGTGAAGTCGGCCAGGTCATTGTCGGCCAGGAACGAGTTGTTGAGGCGGTGTTGACGGCCCTCTTCTGTGGCGGCAACGTACTCCTTGAAGGGGTTCCAGGACTGGGAAAGACAGAACTCATTAAAGCGCTTTCGCGAGTCCTGGACCTCGAGTTTCGACGCATTCAATTCACCCCCGATCTGATGCCATCCGATATCATCGGCACCAGCATCATGTCGCCGGATGAAACCGGCAGATACCGGTTTGAGTTTCGCCAGGGGCCCATTTTCACGCAACTACTGCTTGCAGATGAAATCAATCGCGCCTCGCCCAAAACGCAATCGGCGTTGCTCGAAACCATGCAGGAAGGTTCTGTGACGACCGGCGGTACGATGTACACGTTGACTCAGCCTTTCTTCGTCATGGCGACTCAGAATCCGCTGGAGCAGGAAGGCACCTATCCCCTGCCCGAAGCTCAACTCGACCGATTTCTGTTCAAGACGGTGGTTCCATTCCCCAGCCGCACTGAACTGAATGACGTCGTCAGCCGGACCATTCTCAAACGGCCGACGCATCCGGCGAAGATCCTGAACGCGGCGGGAATCTTGTCACACCGGGCGATTCTGGACGGAGTCGTCGTCGCCCCCCCAATGCAGGATTATGCCGTCAGGTTAGTCTTGTCGACCCATCCGGGTACTGACTTCGCGACGGAAGACGTCAGAAAATTCGTCAAATGGGGAGCCAGCCCCCGAGCGGCTCAATCGCTGATCCGAGCGGCACGTGTGCGAGCCTTGACGCAGGGCAGTAATCAAGTCGCCTTTGAGGACATCGCCTATTGGGCTCCCGAAGTGCTGCAACATCGCGTCCTGTTGAATTACGATGGTTTGGCTGAGAATGTTCAGGTCACGAATATGATCCAGGATTGCCTGAAAAAGTTGCCCCGCGACGCGTAGGATAAGCCGCTGGCTTGTCCGTGATTCGTGTCAGGCTATGGGACGTCTGAGACAGATGGGACTTACAGGACTCATTAGTCCCACGTGTAATGTTGCTCCTTTTCGCTCGTTTTTGAAATTGCAAGCGAGTGAAAACAAACGCACAAGCCAGAGGCTTATACTACGACGTTGAAGCCCGATTATGACCACTCCCGCAGGCACTCGATTTACCGCACTTCTCGACAATTCTGTGTTGTCGCGATTGGAGCGGCTACGTCTGGATCCATTGCGGCGATTGACGGTACACAGCCGGGGTGAGCATTTAACGGGGAAGGGGGGCAACAGTACTGAGTTCTCTGACTACCGCGACTATGTCCCGGGTGATGACGTCAAGAACGTCGATTGGAATATCTTCGCGCGACTCAATCGCCCCTATGTCAAACTGTTTCGCCATGAAGAAGAAATGCACGTCGTCCTGCTGGTTGACGCGTCTTCGTCCATGTTGTTTGAAGGGAAGCTGGAATTGGCCAAGCAACTCGCCGCGGCATGCGGGTTGATGGGATTGATGAATAACGAGCGGGTCAGCGTCTATGCCTGTCATCACGCGGGAGCTCAACCGGAACTGATGCCGCCGAGTTCCGGTCAGGTCAGCCGACGCCGCCTGTTTCAGTTTCTGGAAGGGATTCAGGGCGGCGGCGACAGCCCGCTTGAAGCGGCCGTGGACGCGGTTCTGCGCCGGCACCGAGGCCGTGGCGTGGTCATCCTGCTTTCGGACTTCCTCACGTTCGGAGACTTGAATCCGGCATTGAATTCCTTGTTTCGATCTGGCCTGGAAATCCACGGCGTACAGATTCTCAGCGAATTGGAACTGCGTCCCGATCTGACCGGCGACATCCGCCTGCTCGATAGTGAAACGGGCGAGACGCTGGATATCTCGGGCGCGGCGGAACTCTATGGTCTGTACGCCGAGCATCTGAACTGGCAGGAACAGGAATTGACAGCCGCCTGCCAGAAACGATCCGGCCGGTTCATTCGAGTCTCTTCGAAGACTCCTGTGGAGACCATTCTGTTTGACACCTGGCGACGAAAGGGGTGGCTCCGATGAGTTGGCCCTGGCCTGGATTCGTAACGCCCATGTCGGCCTGGCTGGCCGCCTTGTTTATTCCACTGGTAATTCTGTATTTCTTAAAACTGAAACGCCCGCTGCAACAGATTCCTTCACTGGCACTGTGGCGGCAGGTGATGAACGATCAGCGAGTCAATTCACCCTTCCAGCGATTCAAACGCAACCTGTTGCTGTTACTGCAATGTCTCGTGCTGGGCTGCCTGGTCCTGGCGGCAATGCAGCCTTATTGGTCCTCGGGTGCCGGACGGGCGAAGTATCTGCCAATCTTAATTGACTGCTCCGCAAGTATGGGAGCGCTCGACCAACAGGGCGGGCTCAGCCGATTAGACGTGGCCAAAGCCGAAGTGCGTGAGATCATCAACAATCTGCTCGCGGATCAGTTGGTGTCATTGATCGTCGTCAATTCATCGGGCCGCAGGCTGACGGACTTCACCAACAACAAGAAGTTATTGCTGAGCGCTCTGGATCACATCACGGTCAGCGATGTCCCCAGCCGACTGGATGATGGCCTGCGTCTGACCCAGGCACTGGCCCGGACTTATTCCTTCGAACGGGCGATCTTTCTAACGGACGGGAATACACCGGGCGCGGTGGATTTGGAATTGCCATTCCAGATCGCTATGCAACTGATCCCTCCCGGCGGCGCCAACCTGGGCATCACGGAACTCAATGCGCGGCGCGGTGCCGAGCGCTGGGAGATTTTTGTCCGAATCGAAGCGGCTGCTGTCGGCGGCGGTGAAGCCAAAGTCGAGTTTTACCAGGACCAGGAATTGTTGGGGGCTGAAGAGATCGCACTCGATCCTGGTGAGGCTCAGAGACTGGTCTTTCGAGCTCCGGCGGATAAATCTTCCTATATTGATATCCGTATTATTCCCAAGGGTTTCGATTCCCTGGCGAGTGACAATACGGCTTATCTGGAACTACCGACATTGCGTAACCTGCGGGTGTTTGTCGACCTCGAGCTCAAGGCGTTTCGCAAAGCCCTGCAGCCGATAAAGGGAGTGGATGTGCTCCCCGTCTCCGGTTCAAGCAAGCCCGATCAAGTGCTCGGTTACGATCTGGTAATCAGTCCCAGTGCCGACGAGACTGTTCCGACAGCTCCCGTTGCCTTGTACGTCGGTCAGGTCCCGTCCGATATTGGGAAATTGGTGTCGATCGAAACGGGCTTCGTCAAGGTCGTGGATTGGCAGCGCAATTCGCCCCTGTTGCGGCATGTCCAGCTGACGGAAGTCCAAGTGTCGGACAATCCGGTGTCCCAGAAAGACGTTCAGGACCGGGACTATGAGAATCACGGATATGAGATTCTGGCCCACGCAGCCAAGGGGCCTTTGATTCTGCATAAGAATCGCGATGGTAAGCAAAGCCTGTGGTTGCTGTTCCATACCGATCATTCCACGCTCCCTTATCGTGTGGCGTTTCCCATTCTGATGTCGAATCTGGTTCAGATGGCGATGCAGCAGGCGGGATTGTCGGAAATTCAGGGACAGACTACGGGAGCTCTCCCGGCTCGCGTCGCCGATCCGCGAACGTCTTATTCCGTTGTTGGTCCCACCGGAATGCGACAAGATTTGACGAGTTCCGACGAAGGACTGTTGATGGGAATTTCCGCGCCGCAAGTGGGGCGGTATGATATTCAAAAAGGTCTTTCGACCGTGGCCAAAGCCAGTGCCAGTTTGCTCAACGCGTCGGAAACCAGCCTGAAGAATGTCGATACGATTCAGTTCCGCGAAGTTTCGATTCAAGCCAGCGATACAAAATTGAATACTGACAAGCCGTTGTGGACAGAATTCGCAATTCTGGGCCTGGTGTTTCTGGCGGTGGAGTGGTGGTTTTTCCAACGCCGGCCAGGAGGCTGGTAATGGCACGCGGAAAAATCTCGTCGCTGAAGTCGTGAGACTTCGGGAGAACGTCCTGATATCGCCCGAAGTCTCACGACTTCAGCGACAAAAAATGAAGCCCGAATTCTCACAAATTCAGCTACAAAAAATGAAGTCTCAAGATCCTCACGAGGTCCAAACCGTGCTGACATATCGAGAGCTCTCTCCGCGATCACTGGGATTGTCCGGCGGGAGCATGCGTTTCGGTCGCCACAGTGCGCTCTGGCTGATCATGCTGTGCGTGTGGTTCAGTGGTACACATCGAGCGATCGCTCAAACACCACCCATTGATGTCGACGTAGAGCGGATGTATTCCATCCGGTCAGAGGCCCCGATCACTCTGCGCGTGCGAATGACACCGAGTAATCCGGCTCTGGTCGAGGGGCATCTGGAGTTCCGCCTGACAAATGGAAATGATCTCCTGAGCACGTTGATAACCCATGAAGAGATCATCAATCCGCCTGCGAAAACGGCGCGGTATGTTCTGCCCGCACAAGATTCTCCGGGATACTCGCAGCAGCTCGATCTGTATATGACGTTTGTCACCAAGCAGGGCCGCTACAAGTTCGATCCACAATCGCTCATTGTCCCCAAATATCGAGAACGGGATTTGATCGTCGGCGTCGTTTCACCCGCCAACAAGGTTTCTTCAACGGAACTCGATGCGCTGCAACAAGGTCTGAAATTGGAAGGCTTCACGCCAGTTGATCAGAACAAAGCGCCCGTCGACAAGACTGTGCATACAGTCTTCTCCAACTTTGCTCCCGATCAACTGCCGCCTGACGCCACATCATATTGCAGCTTCAACATGGTGTTGATCGCCGCAGAAGGCTTCGCCGCACTCAAAGAATCTCAATGGCCCGCGCTTCTCGACTGGGTCGAAGCGGGGGGCAGCCTGTGTCTGATGCCCGGTACCGACTTGACCACGCAACACATTGAAGCTTTGAACCGTCTCGTTAAACATCGCGGCGAAACCGGGATCTTCTCGCCCGGTCCGAATAACGAACTCGTGGTGAAGGACGAAGATTCGGGGAAACGGCACATCTTGTTGCGCCGCGG
>JAQGHT010000619.1 GCA_028291565.1 Planctomycetaceae bacterium
TTCCCGCCGATCACGCCCATCAAAGCGGGATCTTTCTGGCTTACGTGAAGACCGACTTTGAAGGGCGCGCACCGGATTTCTGGAATCTGGCTGGCGGAACCGGCCGCGTCCGCTTCAAAGCACTCCTCAAGAGCGTCGCGGGTCCGATCTTTAGTGAATTTCAGGTCGAGCACGAACACGTCGATCTGACGACGCCCGAGCCTAAGGTTGCGCTCCATGAAATCTGGACGGTGCGAGTCTGGAATGTGGGCGGTAAGATTACGGGATATTGGATTTGTGACATCAACTCACGATTGAACTGCGCCACTTCCAGTCCACTGCGATTGTCAGAATATCATTACGGAGGAATGGCGTTGCGTGGTGCACAGAGTTGGGGGCAGGATCAACCCACGTTTTTGACTTCAGAAGGAAAGAATCGCAAGACGGGGAATCATTCCCGGCCACGCTGGTGCGACCTCAGCGGCCCTGTTGGCGATCGCACCGCCGGCCTGACAATCCTGACTCATTCCAAGAACTTCCGTTTTCCCGAACCGCTCCGGATTCATCCCACCATGCCGTATCTGGTTTATACTCCGTCATATCTCGGCGAATGGGAAATCAAGCCAGGAAGTGAGCATGTTTCCAACTACCGGTTCCTGATCCATGATGGTGAAATGGCGAGCTCGTCGATCGACAGGATCTGGCAAGATTTCAGCGAACCAATTCTCGGCACGATTAGAATGGATTAACTAATATCGCGTAGAATGGAATGTAAAAAATGAACGCGGCAGGAAGATCATGACTGACAAGAATCATTGGAAGTCCGCGCTGGTGTTGGATCGCGAACGGCGACTGATATCGGGCAGCACGGACGAACTGGCCGCGGCCATCCGTCGTGGTGCGGATCTGCGGATCTATACAGAATTCCGTCACAATGAGCACATTGACACGAAATCCACGAATCGGGAACTGATCAAAGAGGTTGCGGATTTCCGCGTGACTTACCTGCTGGAAGATCGTTGGGTCGCTGGAATTATCAATCTACGGCAGCCGATCGAATTGCCGCATGGATTTGGACCTCGGCCTTCGATGTCGTTTTTCCTGTACAACCAGAACGCCGATCAAGCGATTGCCCGCCCCTATCTCGACGGTCAGCCCGCCAGTGGAAAGCTGGGCCCAGCTCCGATTGATGATCATTCTGAAATGCCGAAATACCACCAGTTCGACGGCTGGGACTCGGGTACGAATGCTCCGAGCAGCAATTTCGCGTATGACTTCGAAACCTACAAGTTCCTGGTCTGCGACGATTGGACGGAAGTTTATGCTCACCGTTCGGATGGAGCTGTGTTGTCCGGTGCGATCGATGTCCTTGCTGAGGAATTCGCGCGAGGCCGCGAGGTGAAAGTTGGCATCAACGGATTGTGTGACGACCTGGCTGGCATGTCCGTTCCTTCCATGCCGCATGAGGTCTTCGTTCACTGCGGTTCCTGCTATTACTATACGGAAAGTCGACAATTCATTGCGGCGTCTCAGCCGGTCGTGCGGGTGAAGCCGGCAGTCCCCTTGCGTTACAAGAGCCTGGAATGGGATTTTGGCTGGTTGATGCCGCGTTCCGATGGGCTTGTCGCGCGTTGGTTGCTTGATCCTTACACGTTGAAGTTCCACCGCAGTGAGTCCCGCCTCGCGATCCGCTGGTTCGTACGTTGACGGCCACTTGAGTTATGGCGCTGTAACAAGATAAGTTGATCAATTTCGAAACAACGGTACATGCGGCAAAGCCAGCAGATTGATTCCATTACGAATGTGTTTTCACTCGTTATCGTGCGTCACCCTGGAAAGCAGGGGAAGTGGGAACGCTAATCTGCGCTAATTAACGCTAGTAATCTGCCAAACAACTGTGCGTCGAAGAGTTTGCCTGAACGGCAAACCTCTTCGACTGCGAGTCTCGGAGAGACATCGCCTACAGAAAAGCCACGTAGTCTGGCAGCTTCTAATAAAGACAAGAAAAGTTGCAATCGTGTTGCCTGACGACCCTTGCGGGATGGAATCCTGATTAGCGTAGATTAGCGGTGATTAGTGTTCACAAACTACTGAAAGTCTCTTGATGCGGGAACTGTTCGCCTGGGGGACCGATGTGCGTGTTTGACCCGATTGAAAATCGATAACCACAAGTTTCGAAGTTGAGTGCCAGGGATTGAGCGTGTACGATGAATCCCGGCAGCACTGAGGCATCCTTACGCATTTCACAAGCAGTCTGGGCTAGTGTTGTGTCGAAAAATGATTCTCGGGTGATTCGATGTGCGACGATGATCCCACCCGATTCATGTCGACATGACCTGGAATTGTGTCCGTTTTAATGTGTCCGATTTTTGGCGCCGTCGATCTGCGAAATCGTCGAGCAAATTTTCAGGTGGCATATGCTCATTCGTAACATTGCAGATTTCCTGAACCATGTCAGCAGGGGGCCTCGTGCTGCGAAGCGGGTCGCGTCCGGAATTCACCGAGGTGAAAGGCTGGAAGACCGGCTGATGTTGTCAGCGGCAGCCGTCCTGGTCAAGGACATTAATCCTCTACCCGGCTTCAGTGATTCCAATCCTTCCGACCTGACTGAGGTCAATGGAACCCTCTTTTTTTCCGCAACAAACGGGACCGCAGGTTATGAGTTATGGAAGTCAAATGGCACGGCTTCTGGAACAGTACAAGTCAAGGACATCTTCCCAGGTGCCGGTGATTCGTCCCCTGCATATCTGACAAATGTGAACGGAATTCTGTATTTCACCGCCAACGACGGAACGTCTGGCGCGGAATTGTGGCGGTCGGACGGGACGGCTGGCGGAACTGTGCTGGTGAAAGATATTGCCAGCGATCCCACTGGCCGAAGTCCACGCGATCTCACGAATGTCAACGGGACTCTGTATTTCACCGCGGATGACGGCATCCTGGGGCGTGAATTGTGGACGACGGACGGAACGGAAGCCGGCACAGTCCTCATCAAGGACATTAATCCCGGTTCAGACGCTTCATCGCCAAGTTACTTAACGAACATGAATGGGACACTCTACTTTGCTGCCTATAACAGCACAGTCGGGGATGAGTTATGGAAATCGGATGGCACAGCAGCTGGAACAGTTCCAGTGAAGGACATTGCAGGCGGTTCGTCCAGTTCTTTTCCGAGCGCGCTGACAATCGTGGACAGTACCTTGTACTTCAACGCCGAAAATAACGTCGGAGGACGCGAACTCTGGAGGACGGATGGGACGGATGCAGGGACATTCCAGGTGAAGGACATCAATCCTGGGTCAGGCAGCGCCTTCGACCAGTTCTTCTCGCTGCGGACCATGACAAATGTCAGCGGCACCCTGTATTTTCGTGCGTTTGACCCGGTCAACGGCACTGAATTGTGGAAATCCGACGGCACTGCGGCGGGGACGGTCCTGGTCAAGGATATCAAGACCGGGACCAGTTCGTCAGTACCGCGCAGTCTGGCGAATGTGAACGGCACGTTGTATTTCAGTGCGAATGATGCGGTCGTGGGTTATGAGTTATGGAAATCAGATGGGACCACAGCAGGTACAGTCTTGGTCAAGGATATCAAGCCCGGTTCAGACTCCAGCGATCCAGGCTTTCTGACCAATCTCAATGGAACCCTCTACTTCGGAGCGGAAGACAGTGGCGTTGCTGGTGGTGAGTTGTGGACTTCGAACGGTACGGCGGCGGGAACAGTGCAAGTCGCTGATATTCTGCCGGGTCCGGGTTCTTCCTTCCCGACTTATTTGACGAATATCAACGGCACTCTGTATTTTCGGGCCGATGGGGGGGCGACACAAGGCGTGGAATTGTGGAAGCTGGTCGAAAATGACGCAGCTCCCACGAACATCTCACTCTCTTCAACAAGTATCGCCGAAAACAATGTTCCCAACGCGACCATCGGGACACTCAGCGCAACTGATCCTGATGCCAGCGATACGTTCACTTTCAGCTTTGTCACGGGTGCCGGAGACACGGACAACGGAAGTTTCACGATCACTGGTAGTACGCTACAGATCATTCCTGTGACCGACTTCGAAACAAAAAGCAGCTATTCGATTCGAGTTCAAGTCACAGATCACGGGGGCCTGTCCTTCGAGAAGTCGTTCACAATTGCCATCACGAACGTGGACGAATTTCCGACAATCATCTCCTTGAATGCGCTGCCCCTCAGTTATCACGTTTCCGCCAAAAAAACGGTCGCCATTGATAGTGGGGCGATCCTCTCGGACGGTGACGCCGGGGCGCTGACATTGAACGGCGCAACTCTGCAAGTGTCTGGACAAACTGCGAAGGATACGCTTTCGATTCTGAAACAGGGTGGAATCAGTCTGAAGGGAAAGAATGTCTTGTCCGGCAAAGATGTCATAGGAACTTTCGCCGGCGGTAAAAAGGGTGTTGCGCTGACGGTTCATTTCACCAGTAAAGCGACTCAGATATCGGTTCAAACCTTGTTGCGAAACATCGCCTTCAAATCGACAGATAAGGTCGCCGCAAATCGCTCAATGACGATGCAAATCACGAACATTGGTGGAAGTAATACGAATCAAGCCGGCCGGCAGATTCAAGTTGGACCATAAGCACCACGCCAAACAACTGCTACGTCGAAGAGTTTGCCTGAACGGCTATTGAAAAGCTCTTCGACTGCGAGTCTCTGAGAGACATCGACTACAGAGAAATCAGGTTGTTGGTCAGCCTTTAAGCTCCACGCTACCCGTTTTGCAACTCATCATGTCTTGAGGAATATCGCTGAGCCTATCCCTGTTTACATTGGAAATACGCCAGAGAAAATTCCGAGGTTGTTCCGAATTAGCCTGTTTAGGTCATGACAACAAGCATTGGACTCGCGACCTTATGGAGAATGTCACGTGTTGGAATGTATCATTCCAGCCGACACAATCGTGTTCGTTCTTCAACGCTCGTCAATTCAGGAATCGACATCATGTCCGCAACTGAATCCCTCGAAGTCATACCATCCCATATTTATTGCCGGCCTGGCTCGAAAGCCGATCACGCGTTACATCGCCGCCAAGGTCGCCAGGTCAGCGCCCCCAGTCCCGAGGCCACCGCAGGCGGGTTTGGATTGCATCAGGAACTCGATTTGATCGATCGTGGTGGAAAAGTGATTCCAGACCTGACATACAAGACGTTTTACGTCGGAGGCGCGGCTGCCTGGAATGTGAGTGACATCAGCAACATTGACAGATCACTCGCCGCCATCATGACCGACACCGGCTTGAATAATGTCATCGTCCAGTACCTCAGAGGCGACCCGGTCGGGACGAATCCCAAACCATCGAGTGTCCTTCCCGATCCGGCAGCTGCGTCGATTTCGCAGGACGATCTGGAAGAATTCGTCAAAACACTCCAATTGCAGGGAAAACTGGATGGCTTCCCGCTCGATTCGACAGTCTTCAATTTCATGTTGCCCAGCGGCACCCAGCTGACCCTCGGTGAATCACCTGCCCAGCGCAAGCATGCGACTTACTCGGAAGTCGCGCCCGGCAACGCAGCAGGGATACCCGTTGACGACGAAGACAGTTCGTTAGATGGGCTGGGGGGATTCCACGGCAGTGTTCATGTCTCTGTCCCGGACTCGGATCCTCTGACCATCTATTATGCGGTTGGAGTATTCTCCGAAATCCTCGCGGACGGACGGGAAAACGGGATCGTCGTCTTTCCCGACTCCTGGAAAAACGTCGTCGCCACATTCTATCACGAACTGTGCGAAGCACGAACCGACCCGGACGTCGGTGACGCGATTCGGAATAACGACAGCGCATTCGTCGGCTGGAGTTCTTCCGACGGATCAGAAATCGGCGACATTCCGATGAACCTCGTCGGTTCTCAACTCTCCAAAGTGATCCGCGAGATCACCCTGGGAAACGGTGAGACGGCGCCATTACAGTTTCAGTGGTCCAATTTCGTACATAGCCCTGAAGGACGCGCTGCCAGTCCACATCCTCCAGCGTGAGCAGTGTTTTTCGAGATCCACTGAGGCACTGCTTGACGACTGAGTACAGTCGCGAAGCAGTGGCACCGGAAGACGCAAGGTTAGTCCGCTCTAATCCTCATCCTTTGATTCACTTTTTTCAAGCATCCAATCGGATCATTCATGAAACAGCCTCCTTTGAATCCTTGTGTGGACGGACAGGAATTGTCACCGTTTCAGGCCGTGCTGCAGCCGCAGGTTGCTCATCACTTGAAACCGGGCCTGGTTCATGAAATCGAGATCGCGCCAACGAGCGTCGAGCTACAACCCGGCCTGACAGTTCCCGCGTGGGGCTATGGAATCGGTGGAGACGTGACCTCGCCCGGTCCCTTGCTGGAAGTCGCGGCAGGTGAAACGGTCGTGGTCCGCTGGAAAAACTGCCTTCCGGGTTCTGCTCTGCCACACCAGACTCCGCCCGAACTGCCATTCGCCACGTCGATTATCAAGCCCGACAGCGCGGCGGCTCAAAATGAATTGGGGATCAAGAATGGGAAAAAAGAAGACACTTCGATGTCTCCCATCGGGTGGACGACGGTTCATCTCCACGGAGCTCACTCGTCTTCGGACTCCGATGGCTGGCCGGACAATATGACCCCCGCGGGTGGATCACAGTTTGCCGCGTACGAGAACACCTATGACAACATGGACCTTGGCCTCGCGAAAGTCGGGGAATTCCTGTGGTATCACGACCATGCGATGAACGGCACGCGTTATCATGTCTTCGCCGGCCTGGCGGGCGGATATTTCGTCCGCGACAAGGCGGAGGCCCAGTTGGGCCTGCCAGTCAGTGCCCAGGACGGCGAAATCCTGCTGCTAATCCAGGACCGAAACATCGATTGTACGGACGGAAAGGCACAATTCGTTCACAAGACGACCGTTGGCACCGCTGAGTTCTTTGGCCCGCTGACTCTGGTGAATGGCCGCCTGTGGCCCTGTCTGCCGCTCCGCCCCGAAGTTTATCGCCTCCGCTTGCTGAACGGATCGAATGCGCGCGCCTATCGGCTGCATCTGATCGCTGTCAAAACGGAACGTGGCCAGGAAGTGCTGACCATGCAGCAACATCGCCTGCTGGTGATCGGCACGGATGGCGGACTGTTGTGGAAGGCCTGGCAGCATACCGACACCGACTCCCTCGCAATGGCCCCCGCCGAACGCTTCGATGTGTTGCTCGATTTGACCGGCCTTGAGGAAGGCACGAAACTGTATCTTGTCAATTCGGCCCAGGCCCCCTTCGACGGTAATCCGCCCTTTGATAAATTAGTGCCTCCTACAATTGAAACGCTGTGGCGAGACGGCGACCCGGACGGTCGCAATCCATATCCCTGGGTGATGCATATTAATGTCGACGGCAAAGCACCGACGCCGGGCAAGCCCCAGGCACTCTATAAGTCAATCGCCAACGCCGAACTCAATCCGGCCTTCCGGCGACTGGTCCATGAAAAATGGACCGTGAAGCACGGGCCGCAGCAGTTGAAAATCACGGGGCACGCGCATCGAATCATTCTGCTGGGTGAGGAGCCCGCGGGGCACTTGTTCCTGCAAGAGCTCGTCGAGGATTCACAGGGCGAAATCTGGCTGCAATTACCGGGCGATGACCGACCGAACAGTTACCGTGTCGAAGGCTGGATGCCAATGGATGGAGACCAATCCAGCTCCCGAGTCTCGTTTTACGATCGCGTCGCCTTGCGTCCGCTGATTCGGCAGTGGCAAGTCTGGCAGTTCATCAACACGACTGTTGACACGCATCCGATCCACATTCATCAGTCGATGTTCCAGCCGTTGGATCATTCCGCCCACAAGCTCGATCTGTCCGGCACGAGCTTCTACAACCCGCAAATCCGCCGTACCTGTTCACCGCTGCTGCTTTCGAAAGACCTTGGCCGAAAATACGAGCACCACGAAACCCACGGCTGGAAAGACGTGATCCGGATCGATCCCGGGGAGATCGTCAAAGTCGCAATTCGCTTCGACACACCAGGCAGATACGTCTACCACTGCCACGTCCTGGAACACGAAGACACCGAAATGATGCGCCCCATCGTCGTCACCGTGACGAGCATGGAGGACGGGGCACCAGGGATGGGTGGCATGGGAAGCGGGATGTAGGCAGTCGCCGAACCCCCCAAACCTATTTTGCCGGGTACAAAGACTTTAAGGCGCTATTATGCGTTGTAATACAAAAGAAGAAAGAAGGACAGACGGCCGGGTGACACTGTCGATTGGGTACTGATTCGGGGGGGCCGCTGGCTATGCCAGTTCTGTATTTCCGTGACCGCGTCGTGGATCCGTCAAGCACTAGCGAAGCCAGTGACACCCGAAACAGTCCAGGCAACCAAGAGCAAACCCGAGCTTGTGTTTGTTTCAGAACGAATGGTAGACTGCACTCAGCATTGGTTTCACTGTGATGAAATCGATGGTCGATCGAGTCCGATTTCTCGTTTTTACGGTGCGGCAAGTCGCGCCGAATGTAATGCAACATTTTTCATTGTTTGCTTGCGGAGAGTTCTTCGATGTCGATGCCTGCCTCGCAACCACCCTATTGGGTTCTGACCGCGTTTGGCATCGAGGTGATCCCGTCAGAGATGACCACCACATCTACAGCGGATTTGAAAAGCTGCTGGGCGATGGGTCGGTGATCAGTTTCCGAGATCAACAGCCAATCGCAATAGATTTCATTGCCCAGCATCGTGAAGCCTTACGAGCCATGGCAGTATTCCCAGGCGTTGAAGTGTGTTCACTTCGTCTGCAATACCAAATGGAACTGACGGGCAACGTCTGGGGGTTTGTCGTCAGTGTATGGCCAAAATTGAATTGGCACGCGCTCGATGTCGGATTGGAAATTGACTGTATGGTCGTGTTGGAACGGGATCTCGGATGGACGAAAGTTCCATTCAAAGACAATTATCCGGATTGATGACCTGTCCGTGGATCAATCCGACATGTGTGCGGAGTCGCCGGCGCAATTTGAGTGTTGCATTAACGGTACATATGACAATACAGACTGGCTGCATGCAGAATCGCGACGGATTACGAACTTACAATGTCGTGTATTTGTTCAAACGCGCGGCATTGCGACATTTCCCATCAAGGGCTGGGAATCGATTGAGTCGATGGTTTCCGGTTGACCGCTGGCGCCTTGTTTAGCGACCAGCAGGTAGATCAGGCCGACGAAGATTGTGCCGGCGATGACGAGTGTCGGCCATTGATAAAGGACGTGTCCCTGGCCGTCGACGGTGTAAAAGAACGTGTTTTGATGCAGATTGTCTGGATTCGCTGCAAGTTGGCGTCCCAGCCGACCGTGGAGTACGGACAGGCTGTTGAAGGCGAAGTGGAACAGAAATCCTGGCCACAGGCTGTTGCTGCGGATGGCAATCAGGCCCAGCAGCAGTCCCAATAATCCGGCGTTGAAAACCTGTTGCGGGATCATGTGCATGATGCCGAATGCCAGACTCGACAGGACGATCGCCAACCCGGCGCGCCCTGATCTGGCGAAACCGCTCAAGATAAATCCGCGGAAGGCCACTTCTTCGCAGAACGCCGGAGCCAGAGCGAAGGCCATGAGGATCATCCATAAGGGCTGCTTCGGATCCCCCATGCCTTCCATCAACCGCGCGATGCCGTCGGGCAGGGGCGGGAAAAACCATTGCAGGCCGACCGCCAGCATCAACGACAAGGGATGAGCGGCCAGTGCCAGTCCCAAGGCCAGGGCGATCATCTTGATTGACGGCAAGCGGAATCGGAACGTCTGCCACATGCTTGTCGTGAGCATGATGCCCATCATCAGCGCGGGGCTGGCGATCAATGCCAGTTGTTGAACCATCATCACCTTGAGTGTCTGCACCGCATCCAGTTCTCCGGAGGGGGTGATTGTGGCATTCGCCAGGAACCGGAACGAAGCGAATTGCAACATCATGATCGTCACGAAGCAGAACACCGCGTGCGTAAACGACGGAGTGGCTTCCTTATCCCGCATCAAATGCCGCAGCCAGAGACGCAGTTCGAATCTTTCGGCTTCCCGGAACAAGACATCTTCCCGTTGGAATTGATCGATCGACCACCATAACGCGAGCAGACTGTATCCAATGGATGTGGTCAACACAGGAATGGCATACCAGTAGAGCATGGTTTCCTGCGGATTTAACAACAATCCTTTCAGCAGCAACGCCACGCCGGCGATCGGCATGATGCTGTAAAAAGGAGTCAGTTCCATCCCCGGGGAGCCGCAAAACACAGTGAGTCCCAAAGTGAACATCAGCAGCGGCGTGAGATAATATTGGCCTTCCTTGCTGCTGCGGGCGAACGTCGCCAGCGACAGGCAGAGCGCACTGAACATCGCCGCCAGAGGCAGTAACAGGACGATGATCCAGGCCAGCGCGTGCAGAGGCGGAAAGCCCGGCGTTCCCCCATGTGCACCAGGCATCCGTTGCGCCAGGGTCGCCATATGGGCACCCGTCATGCCAATGCTGATCAGATTCAATAATGCGGTAGAGATACTAAACGAAAGAACGGTAAAGAATTTCCCCAAGACGATCTCAATCCGCTTGGCAGGGCAGATCAGCAGGGTTTCCATTGTGCCACGTTCTTTTTCGCCCGCACAGAGATCGATCGCAGGATAAAACGCACCCGTCATGGACATGATCACGAGCAGCGCGGGAAAGAGTTTACTCCACATCATGGCCGAGAGCTGTGATTCGGAAGCCAGGTCCTCGCGAATCGGCTTCACGGGATCGGGAAGTGTCTTGGGCAGTCCCGCCAGTTCCAGGCGGTGCTCAAGAATCCGGTCTTCCCAGCGATTCATGGCTTCGGTCACGCGTTGGTAGGCGACAGAAGACTTCTCGTCCGCTTTGTTATAGACAATCACGGGACGTGGATAATCGGAGATGCTGCCAGTTCTGGTCCGGTCCGCAAGTTCCAGATTGACCCGTTCGACATTCTTGTCGAAGCGTTCGGGGATAATGACTAAGACTTGAATTCCACTATTGGCGAACATTTCACTGAGTTCAGTTTGGATCTGACTCAGGCTGTCTCGCAAACGCGTCGTTTCCGCTTCGTCGTTCCGGGCGACCGCGGCCATCAGGTCGAGTCGATGCTGGTTGCGTGTCGCCAGTTTGGACTGAATCTCGCGTCCCGAGATCAAGAGTTGAGACGGGGTCGGACGTTCCTCTTCGGAAGTTTCTGGCACTGCTGACTGGATGCGTTCCTGCTGCTGACGGAGGATGTCTGAGGCAGTGATGACTCGCAGTTTCGCCGCGTGATTGGCATCAAGAAACAACGTTCTGACAAAGCGATCGCCATTGAGTAAAGGTGGCGGTGGCAGGCTTTCTTCGCCCAGGACCACGATTGTCCGGGACTGCTCCGTGAACAGCATCGTGAGTTGCAGCATGCCGATCCCGAGAGTGGGATAGAGCAATAACGGCAGTACGAAGACCATGAACAGTGTGCGGCGGTCGCGCAGTTGGTCGCGGAGCTCCCGCAACAAAATCAGTTTGACATTTCGCCATTGCACGAACATGAATGCAGACTCTCAAATTGAATGACGGAAAACTGGCAATGAATCGACCGTGGATTTGGTCATGCTGCTTCCGATTTGGAGATCAAATCAAAAAACAGCTCTTCCATATCGGGTTCTCCGTATAGTTTTTCCAATTCCGCTCGCGAACCGATCGCCAGAATCTGGCCTCGATGAATGATGGCAATCCGGTCGCAGAGCTTTTCGACCTCGCGCATGATATGCGTCGAGAAGATGATACACTTGCCTTGATCTTTCAGGGTGGCGATCGTTTTCAGTACGGCGCGTGCCACCAGGACGTCAAGTCCAGACGTCGGTTCATCAAAGATCATGACTGGAGGGTCGTGGATGATCGTACGGGCGATGGAAACTTTCTGCTTCATTCCGGTCGACATCTTGGATCCCAGGACATCGCGGATCTCCTGCATTTGCAGGGTTGTGAAGATCGATTCCAGACGTTGTTGCAGGAAGGATTCTTCCATGCCATACAGCCGGCCGAAGTATTCGACCATTTCCCAGGCGGTCATGCGGTCATAGATGCCCGTATTACAGGACATGAAACCGATATGTCCACGGACCTTTTCCGGTTCCTTGCTGACATCGTAACCGGCCACGATGGCCTGGCCGCCGGTGGGGCGCAGAACGGTACTGAGGATTCGCAGTGTCGTCGTCTTGCCGGCCCCGTTGGGGCCCAGCAATCCGAAGATTTCACCCGGATGGACGTCGAATGAAACGCCACTGAGCGCGGTGACCTGGCCACGGCGCAAATCGCTGAAGCTCTTTTGTAAATTCTCGACGTGAATCATCGACAGGGGCCAGTGGGTGCTGATTCGTGAGTCCCGAAAAATCCAACGTGTTGCCTTGCGGCCACACTGGGAGTCTACATCATGCCCGCTCGATGGTGACCAATTGCACCACGAATGCCCCTGCCTGGACCCTGTTTCATCCACTCTTAACGATTAACCGGCAAGAATGGTTAATTCGGTCGGGAGGTTTTTCCTGGCAGTCACCTCGGCTTCGGCCCGCTCTGCATCGTCAATATACTCGTAGAAGACATTTCGTTGACGCGGGATATAGCCCGCCTCGCGAATACACTGTTTGATCGTATCGAGTGTCAGGTGATAAACGGTGCCTGCCTGGGCCACGACGTTTTCCTCGATCATCAGGCTGCCCATATCGTTCGCGCCGAAATGTAATGCCATCTGACCGATCTGTTCCCCCTGGGTGACCCAGGAAGATTGAATGTTCGGGATATTATCCAGATACAGGCGGCTGACCGCTTGAGTCTTCAGATACTCGAAGGCCCCGGCTGGCGGAATGTGCGACATGTCGGTGTGATCGGGTTGGAATGTCCAACTGATAAAGGCCGTCAATCCGCCGGTTTCATCCTGCAATTGGCGGACACGTTCGAAATGCTCAATTCGCTCAGCGAGTGTTTCGATGTGACCGAACATCATTGTTGCGGTGGATCTTCCGCCAAGTCGATGCCAGACGCGATGGACATTCAGCCAATCGTCGGTCAAGACTTTTCCACGCGTGATTTCTTTGCGCACGCGATCAACGAGGATTTCACCTCCACCGCCAGGCAAGCTGCCCAGGCCGGCCGCCTTCAACCGGGTCAGCACTTCTTCCAGTGGCATGTGATTCAGTTTTCCGAAATGGAAGAGTTCCGGAGGGCTGAATCCGTGCACATTGACTTGCGGGAAATGTCGCTTGATGTCGCGCAGCATTTCCTCGTACCACTCCAGCTTCAGCTTGGGGTGGAGCCCCCCCTGGAGCAGAATTTGCTCACCGCCCAGTGCGACCGTTTCCTCAATTTTCTTCAGCAGTACGTCTTGCGGCAGGACATAGACCTCGTCGTGTCCAGGCGGTCGATAAAAGGCACAGAAATCGCATACCGCGGTGCAAGCATTTGTGTAATTGATGTTGCGGTCGATATTAAAAGTGCGGAACGGTTCCGGGTGCAATCGCTTCGTCACCGCGTTGGCCGCTTGACCGATCGCCACCAGATCATGCGATTCCAGAATCTTCAGACCTTCGGCCGGACTTAAGCGTTCACCGGCAACGGCCTTTTCAAGCAAGTGCGAAATGTCGGAAGACAAGGTCATATCCTTTGGGAGCCAGTCCCTGTTTTACCGCGAGTTCCTGGTACCGCTGAAAGCCTCGGCGTTCCGCGGTTCCCAGTCGGTAATACAGATTCTCGGAAAGATACTCAAGCGTGACTTGCTCCGGCAGGCCGAGCAACGGAGCTTCTCGCGACGCGATTTCGGTGAGGCGTTGCAATCCCACGTCGCGGGATTGGCACAGTGCCTCTTCAACGGGCCCCAGATCTGTTCCCGCCCGAGTGGCCCACATCGCAAACACGAATGGCAGGCCGGTCCAATTCGTCCATTCCTCTCCCAAGTCCCAGACTTCGTTGAAGTGTTCCGCGGGCGGGTGAATGGCACGATCTCCAATCAACAGCACGGCGTCGGCTGATGTGTCCCGAGTGTCCTGAGTCAACGGCAGGCGTTCGAGGGTGGGATGTAGCCCAAAGCGCTCTGCCAACAGGATTTTGGACAGGGCCGCACTCGTACGCGAGCCTTCATCCAAAGCCAGGCTGCGAATTTCGGGCATGGGAACGCGGCTGTAAAGTTTTACGCTGAGAACCGGTCCATGAGTCGCGACGCAGGCGTCGGAGACAATCTCGTATTTTGGACCCAGTACACATTCGATCGACGGAATCAGCGCGACGTCCAATTCTCCGCGACCCAACCGGTCTGCCAACCGGCTGGGGAAGTCGAGAATCAATTCCGCCTGAGGTGCCAATTCCGCGAGCTCTTCAATTAGCGGTTTGGAATTCAGATAGCTGACCGCCCCGATACGTATGGTTCTCATGATATCACGCAATCTCCGCCGCCGATATTTGATGATATACTTCGCGCGGTTAAAAATGGCACATGACAAACAGCACTGTTGCGTATTGCCGAAGTGACCGCCACTACCGCGAGGCGAATTTTACTGTTCGCGGCCACGAATGAATGTTTCTCAATACAGATCCCCGCGATCAAACGTCTCATTCTTAACCGTGCGTGGTATAAGCAGTTTATGATCCCAGGCTCAGGAAAGAAACACTTGTCGTCGGCCATTTGCCGCCAAGTCGCGCGACCTGATCCACGTTTGCGACGCAATCTTTTGGTGAGAGCTCTATCATAAATGACCGTCAGTTGAGCTCGGACCTTAACCACTCTCAGCCCAGAGTTTTGAAAACACATGCCTGTCACATTGTCGAATGCCACGTCGCCGATTTCCCCCTTGTCGATTGCTATCGTTGGCATGGGCACCGTCGGTACCGGTGTTGCAAAAGTGCTATTGGAGCAATCGGAACGGATTGCACGTCGCGCGGGCCGTCCGATTCAGCTCCGTCACGCGGTCGTGAATGATCTGAAGAAACCTCGCGAAATTGAACTGCCGCCTGGAATTCTGACGGATAATGTGCGCCGGGTGATTGATGATCGTGAAACTCAAATCGCGATTCATCTCGTCGGTGGCATTCATCCGGCCAAGGAAATCATGATTTCCTTGCTCGAATCGGGCAAAGATGTCGTGACGGCAAATAAAGCTCTGTTGTGCGAACACGGGCCGGAACTTTTCGCCCGCGCCCGTGAGCTGGGTCGTTCGATCGCCTTCGAAGCCGCAGTGGCCGGAGGCATTCCGATCATTGCTACCGTTTCGCAATGTATGGCAGGAAATCAGATTACGTCGATTTCCGGGATCCTCAATGGCACCACCAATTTCATTCTGACCGAAATGATTCAGCGAGACCAATCCTATGCAGTCGCGTTGCGTCGCGCCCAAGAGTTGGGGTATGCCGAGGCCGATCCGACGATGGATGTTGACGGGACGGATGCGGCTCAAAAACTGGTGATTTTGACCCAGCTGGCGTTCGGCACCAAGGTCAAATTGGATGCATTTCCACGTCGTGGCATCGATAAACTGGACTTGGGTGATATCCGATATGCTGCGGAGCTGGGTTACACGGTCAAGCTACTGGCAGTTTCGAAACTGGTTGGAAATCGACTGGAAGTCCATGTGTCGCCAACGCTTGTGAAGAAGGAGTCGCCGTTGGCTCAGGTCCACGGCGCGTTCAACGCCGTCGCTCTGACAGGCGATGTTGTGGGGGACACGTGGTATTCGGGACGCGGGGCCGGACAGTTGCCGACGGCATCGGCGGTGTTGGCCGACCTGATCGATATGGCAGTCGGACGGGCTCAGCTGACGTTTGAGCGATTAGGCCTGTGGAATATCGAACCGCAATTTGAGCTTCTGCCTCAGGCTGAAACGAGTTGCCGGTACTATCTCCGTTTTAATATCGAAGATCGTCCACACGTGCTGGCTGATATTGCCGATGTCTTGGGACGGCATGATATTAGCATTGCCTCTGTGATTCAGCACGAGGCTCCTGAAACAGCATCCGGGGATTCGTTCGTCCCACTGGTGATTATGACCCATAAGACCACCGCCGGCCATTTGGATGCGGCCAGACTGGAGCTGGCTCAATTGACGACACTCAGGCCACCGCTGGTCGAATTGCCTGTCGCCGGGTAGGGGGGGTAGGACAGGTTTTCAACCTGTCCGCGAGCCAGTTCGTGGCGGAAGTCGTAAGTGGGGCGTACCTGAAGTCGCGAGACTTGAGGCGAGCGTCGCCAACACTTCGATTTCAGTTTCAAAAAGCGCAAGCGAGTGCGTCAGTGTGATTGAATCTCGCTTGGTCAGCCAGAAAAGTCGCGACAGAGAGTTTCGCACTTGGGTGCGACGCCGAGCTGTTGTAGTCAAGCCGAACGTATTCGCTTGCACTTCGGGCTTGTATCATCTCTGATTGCGCAAGCAAAAAGCCCGTCGATTTCGATCGGCGGGCTTTCGCGTGTTCATACTGTTCGCGACAACGGACGAGCCTTTTCAGTACTGATCTCTACGATCAAACGTCTCATTCTAAACCTAGCGCGGTATAGATCACGCAGAGCCGGTGAATGCCTGCAGCGGCTTTCAGCGTTCTACTTCTTCAGCTTCTTATGGCAGACTTTGCAACGAACCAGCATGCGGACAATTTTTCCGCATTTCGGGCAGCGCTTGGTTTTACGGGCAATCTTGAACTTGGTACGTGGACGTAGGACCATGATCTCTTTTCCCGCAGCTCTCGTCTTTGTGATGCTTTCCATCGCAGAAGGATGGGGAATCAAAAGACCAAACTGCAACTCTGCTTGAATTCAAACAACGGACAACGCCCGTTAGACAATAGTGTAAACGAAACAACCAGCAGGCTCCAAAGAAAACAACGCCCCACGGGACGTCGTCAGGTCCGCTATTAGAGCGTCTTATGACCCATTCAGCAAGTCTGAATCGGGAGTGTCCTGCGGCAATTTGTGCAAGCGCGCGGGGCGAATCATGTTAACTCAGGATTTGAAACAGCGTTAGGGCACAGATATTACAAGGACTTACAATTGTGACGGCCAGAATTTCGTATTCGGAATGTTTTGAAACGATTGCCTCAAGGCAAATTGAGAATGAATTAGGGTTGGTCGGATGTATTTCTCCTACTGGAATAGGTAATTGTGCTGGTATAATCTGCTTTTGGAGAAAATGTCTCAAGTTTTGCACGAAATTTGCTCCGGGTCACTTGACGGGTTAACGTTCACGCGTAGTATAGATTGTGGAGTTGTGTCAAGTGAAAAACTCGGTGTCGATGCACCAAAATCTGGCAAGACGAATCAATTGAAGTTGGAGGCGAGGGGAAGCCTCCCTTGCGAAGCAGGGAACACCATGTTGGTCCTCTCAAGGAAAAAAGACGAAAGCATTGTTATCAACGACGAGATCATCATCACTGTCGTGGAAGTGCGGGGTGATAAGGTGCGGCTTGGAATTCAAGCCCCGCGCGACGTGCCCGTGCACCGCAGTGAAGTTCATGCGGCGATTCATGGAAAAACGCCTGAATTGCCAACTGACTCACCGGAAGTTTCGACGTAAGTTGTGCTTCGATGATCGTTCGTTGAATCGAGTGTTTTCGTTTCTGTAGACACCACTAGATTACGGCCAGCTAGAATTCGGCCTGTGAAGATTTATACTGTTCGCGGCCACGAATGAGTCTTTTTCAAAACGGATCCCCGCGATCAAACGTCTCATTCTTAACCGTGCGTGGTCTGATCGGTCAGACTTTCAGAGAGTTCGGGGCGAATTTCAGGGTTGTGTCAATTTTATCGCGTTCTGAAATGCAGCTTTCGACACTTTCGATTTTCACAGAAGCGGGTATGCTTGACTCGCCTCGCGGTAGCCGGTATTCTACTCCCCATCTCGACCGGCCCCATCGTCTAACCCGGTTAGGACACAGGGTTTTCATCCCTGCAATAGGGGTTCAAATCCCCTTGGGGTCATTTTGAAGCGGCGTCCTTTAACCAGGATGCCGCTTTTTTCGTTTTCGGAAGGTTCCTGGGGTGACGCCCAACTCCGTTAATGCGATTTATCCTGGAACATCAGCCACATTGCGGCGACGTTGTCCCTCAGGAAAGACTTTTGCACCATGAGTCTGGCAGCAACTTCCGGTAATAATTCTGTTTCAACTCCGCAAACAAAAATCCGTTGGGGCGTCCTGGGTGTCGCCAAGATCGCGACGGAAAAAGTGATTCCCGCGATGCAGCGCGGGCAATGGTCGGAAGTTGTCGGGATTGCTTCGCGGTCGTTGGAAAAGGCGCAAAACGCGGCAGCACGCTTGGGGTTGAAGAAGTCTTTCGGCTCATACGAAGAGTTGTTGAGCGATCCGGAAATTGATGCCGTTTACAATCCGCTGCCGAATCATTTACATGTGCCACTCTCCATCAAGGCCCTCGAAGCTGGCAAGCACGTGTTATGCGAAAAGCCCATCGCTTTTACTGCGGCAGAAGGGCAGACGCTGATTGAGGCGGGCAGGCGGTTTCCCAGGCTGAAACTGATGGAGGCCTTCATGTACCGGCATCATCCCCAATGGGTGCTGGCGAAGAAGCTCGTGAATGAAGGGCAGATTGGCCGGCCCTTGACGATTCAAACTGTCTTTTCCTATTTCAATAACGACGCCCACAATATTCGAAACGTGGCCGAGTGGGGCGGCGGCGGATTGATGGACATTGGCTGTTATCCAATTTCACTCTCCCGGTTCCTGTTCGGTGAGCCGGATCGAGTTGTCGGCGAGATCGAATATCACCCGGAATACAAGACCGATCAAATCGCATCTGCGATTTTACATTTTAGTGACAATCGCACCAGTACGTTTACGTGCAGCACGCAGATGGTTCCCTACCAGAGAGTTGGGATTTTCGGAACAACCGGCCGGATTGAAATTGAAATTCCGTTCAACGCACCGCCGGATCGCCCCTGCCGGATGTGGCTGGTGAACGATCGCCTGAGCTCGCAAATTGATTTAGCTGTTTGCGATCAATACACCCTTCAAGGTGACCTGATGTCTCAGGCCATTCTCAACGGGACGCCTGTTCCGACGCCGATTGAAGACGCTGTCTGCAATATGCGGGTGATCGAAGCGATTGTGAATTCAGGAAAAACGGGCACGTGGGTCAATCTGTAATCATGTCGAGTGAAACACAGCCGATCGGAGTCGCGGTCGTTCAGCATGCCGGCCGATATCTCGTTGGAATGCGGGGTGAGCATGGCCCCTTGCCCGGATACTCCGAATTCCCTGGCGGCAAGTGCCTTCGAAATGAACGGCCTGCTGATTGCGCCTGTCGGGAATGCCAGGAAGAATCGGGCCTGGCGGTAGTGCCAGTCAAGCTCCTGCTGAATGCCGCGCATGGATATTCGCACGGCACGGTGGACTTACACTTCTGGCTGTGTCATCCCGTCAATGCTGATGATGTGCAAGACGACCATCGGGGATTCCATTGGGTGGCGCCGGCCGATTTACGCAAGTATCGTTTCCCTGACGGCAATTTACGGCTGCTCGATCTCCTGTGTGCCGGGATTTGACATCCCAATTGACGCATGTTAGCTTCTGGATGTGGGGGCGTGCTCCAGGTTGACAATTGTCATGGCTTGCTATGGCAGAATTGTCTCTTCGGGGTAACCCCGGGGATTTTGCTTTCACGTTTCCATTTCGGGCATGAGCTGCACTCCGACTTCATGGAGATTAGCTCATGCGCCACGAGACTCGGCGGGGCACGCCACCCACATTGTATTCAATGACCATTGAATCAAAAACTCTGCTGCTGGCCGAAACGTTGCAGCGTGGTCCGTGGACGGCACCCGATTTGGTGCGACGCATTCGCGGAGTATTGAAACCGTCAGCTCAAGGACGTTGGGTCGAGAACCTCGCTCGTCTCCTGACTCTGATCTTCAAGGCCAACGCTCCTCGGCCTCGAATCGAAGTTCTGTATCAGTTTCTGTCCACTGATTCCGGCTGGCGGGCGTTCGCCAAAAAGCACCGTCGAGCCAGTATCACGACGTTATTCAAACAATCAAAAATTCCGCATCCCATGATGCTGCCGGCGGCGGGAGCACCCGAGACCTGGAATGTGCCGCGGATCGCCACGCCCGGTCAACTCGCGGATTGGTTGGGACTGACTTGTCGGGAACTGGACTGGTTCGCTGATTGCCCCGGACGGCTGGTTCGCGAAGTGGACGGACCACGGCGGCATTATCGGTACCGGTGGGTTCCCAAGCGTTCGGGTGGAGTTCGCTTACTTGAGGCACCCAAGCTTCGCTTGAAGCAGATCCAACGTGAATTACTGGAAAACATTCTGGATGAGATTCCTCCGCACTCGGCGGCCCACGCCTATTGCCGAGGGCGTTCACTGGCAAGCTATCTGGCGCGGCATGCCGGTCAGGACATGGTGATTCATTTTGACATGCGCGATTTTTTCACGAGTGTCCGCTGGCCATGCGTGGACGGCCTGTTTCGAACTGCGGGGTATCCGGAAGGTGTGGCTCGATTACTCACCGGACTTTGTCTGACCATCACACCGTTAGATGTTCTTCGGGCGTCAGGCAGCGATGTGGAACCGTATCACTCCTCCCAGGCGACCGCTTTACGTTTCGCGCATCTGCCGCAAGGAGCTCCGACTTCTCCCGCGCTGGCGAATCTGGCGGCATATCGGTTGGATTGTCGGCTGAGCGGCCTGGCCCGCAAAATGGAATTCGAGTACACGCGCTATGCAGACGACCTGGTCTTTTCAGGGACCTGGCCCAGCTCGTGCGATATGTCTCATTTTCAGACCCTGGTGCGAACAATCCTCGCGGATGAGGGCTTTTCCATGCACGGTCGAAAGACACGCGTCATGACAGCGGGATCCCGGCAGTGCGTTTCAGGAATCACCCTGAACGAGCATCCCAATTTACCACGCGCAGAGTACGACCAATTGCGGGCCCTGTTGTTCAATTGCACGCGATTCGGCCCAGCCTCACAGAATCGCAATGATCATCCACACTTTCGAGACCACTTGCAGGGAAAGATCGCCTATTGGTCACTGATCAATCCCGATCGAGGTGCGAAACTGCGAGCCTTGTTTGAGCAGATTAATTGGAACTGACACAGCTCCAATATAAATAGGAGTTTGTTTATTGGTATGATTTCGATTCGAGAAAGGAAATGGTAAGATAGAGAGCGCGTTTCAGTACCGAAGGTCAGGAATCGAGTCCCCATGTTGCCAAGTTCTTTACTGTTCGCAGCGAATTGGAAACGACGGCTGATCATCGCGGTCGCGGGATTACTTTTTGCGATCGATTCAGTGTCGGCCGAAGAACAGGCCAGCAGTGCCGTAACTGTCTCACCAATGGCCCAACTCGAGTTCTTCGAAACTCAAGTTCGTCCGCTGCTGGTCAAACGCTGTTACAAGTGTCATTCCACCGAAACTGGTGCGGACAACGGAGCGCTGATTCTCGATACCGTCCCGGGCATTGCCGCGGGAGGCAGTCGCGGTGCCATGTTTTCCAAAGAAATGCCAGAGAAGGGGCTGTTGCAATTGGTGTTGGGTTACGCCGACCCCGATTTGCAGATGCCCCCGGCCGGCAAGTTGCCTGCCACAGAACTGGCCGTTTTCGAACGCTGGATTCGTGACGGCGCCGCATTACCAGAATATAAAGCCGCGCCTCGTCCGAAATCGAGTCGCATCGATTTTTTAGAAGGACAGAAATTCTGGTCGTTCCAGCCTGTCTCGCCGGTTGAACCGCCTGTGCTCCAGATTCAGGCGGGGGTAAGTCGTCCGATGGACTTGTTCATTCGGGCGAAGCTGGGTGAAAGCAAACTGACACCGAATCCCGAAGCTGACCGCGCGGCCTTGCTGCGTCGCGTGACGTTTGATCTGATCGGGCTGCCTCCCACGCCAGCAGAGTTGGATGCTTTTCTGCAGGATGATACGTCTGAGGCGTACGAACGAGTCGTCGAAAGGCTGTTGGCTTCACCCCATTTTGGTGAACGCTGGGCAAGGGTCTGGCTGGATCTGGCTCGTTACACGGACGACACGCCGGATTGGCAAAATCCGACCGACCGTGGCTGGTTGTATCGCGATTGGATCGTCCGCGCGATGAATCAGAATCTGCCGTACGACCAATTTGTCCGGCTGCAACTCGCGGCAGATTTGATTCCCGATACGCTTCCGCAGGATCGGGCGGCGTTAGGGTTTATTGGCCTGAGTCCGACGTATTGGAAAGAGCTGCGGCTGGCTCCGGCGGTGATCGAACAAATTGTGGCGGACGAATGGGACGAACGGATCGATGCCGTTTCACGAACATTTCTGGGCCTGACAGTTTCGTGTGCCCGTTGTCATGATCACAAGTTCGATCCGATCTCGGCTGAAGACTATTATGGGCTGGCGGGCGTGTTCGCCAGTACGCAATTTGACGAACAGCCCTTACTGCCGTCTGCGGAAGCTCAAGTTGTGCGGGCCGCTCGAAAGCAAGTCAAGGATCTGACGGAGAAGCTGAAGTCATTCAAGGACAAAAAGGGAGCTGATGCCCAGGCCCTTGAAAAACAAGTCGCGGACATTAAATCAGCGACACCCCATTTCGACGAACCGTTCGCCCATGTCTTGCGTGAGGCCAGTGTCTTTGTCCTGCCCGATGGAACTGATGCGACGAAACTGGAATATCGTGAAGTGGTTTCGCGTGACTTGCCGGTGTTTCGACGTGGCAATCCGTCCAATCCCGGAGATGTCGTGCCTCGACGATTTCTCACCGTGTTCCAACCGAGTGAATTGACGCCGTTCAAACAGGGAAGTGGCCGCGTCGAGTTAGCGGACTCATTGCTGACGAAATCGAGGGGGCTGTTGGCCAGGGTCATTGTGAATCGGATCTGGGATCAGCACTTCCAAGGGGGATTGGTGCGAACTCCCAGTGATTTCGGGGCCCAGGGTGACCGGCCGACGCATCCTGCATTGCTGGAATATCTGGCCTATCAATTTGTGGCCCGAGGTTGGGATTTGAAGTGGCTGCATCGCGAGATCGTGCTGTCAGCCACTTACCGGCAGTCCACGTCATTCCGGCCCGAGGCCAATGCCGTGGATCCCGCCAATCATCTGCTATGGCGCATGAATCGCCGCAGCCTGGATTTTGAAATGTGGCGCGATGCCACGTTGGCGGTGACGGGTCAATTGGAACTCACCGTGGGCGGGCCTTCGAAACCGGTGGATGATCTGGCGAATGTCCGCCGGGCGATTTACGTCACGGTGGCTCGAGAAGAACTGCATCCCATCATGCGAATGCACGATTTTCCCGAAGCCAGTGCCCACAGTCCACGCCGCGAAGCGACAACCACCCCGCTGCAGCAATTGTTCGTCCTGAATTCGCCTTGGATGGAACGTCAGGCCGAAATCATGTGGAACCGCCTGAAACCTCTTGCAACGGATGCCGCACGCATTGAGACCTGTTACCGACTGATGTTTTCGAGGCTCCCGACGCCTGCGGAGCAACAGGTGGCGATTCGCTTTTTAACAACGTCCAATGAATCCGGGGCACCGATCAATTCCGAGAACCAGTGGAAAGATTATTTGCAGGCACTGCTAGGCTTGAATGAGTTCCATTTTGTGGACTGAGAAAGAGGAACACGTTTCAAAGAATCCCGCCACCGGACTTGCCCCGGTGGGGCCACGGCCTTTGCACTACTTGTTGAATGTCTCGAATGAATTGCGAGGACTGTGAAGTGACTGCATCACAATTTAATCCACTGCCAGAAACGTTGCCCACGCGACGGCAAATGATCCATGCGCTTGGTGGCGGTCTGGGCTCGCTGGGAATGTTGTCGGCCTTTCAGACGTCGTTGGCGAATGCCGCCGAACCTCCGTTGCATGTTCCCGCCAGGGCCAGGCGGGTCATCCAGCTGTTCATGAATGGCGGTCCGTTCCAAGGGGACCTGTTTGATCCGAAGCCGCAATTGGAGAAATTCGCCGGGCAGCGTCCTGCCGAAGTCGACCTGCGGACCGAACGCAAAACGGCCGGTCTTTTGCCGTCGCCATTCAAGTATCAACCCTCCGGCGAGAGCGGCGTGCCAGTGAGCGAACTCTTACCACTCACGGCGGCGTGCATTGACGATATCGCAGTCATTCGCTCAACATATACGGACAATCCCAATCATGGTCCGGCCTTGTTGTTGATGAATAACGGCACGATTCTGCCGACTCGGCCGAGTATGGGTTCCTGGATGTCTTACGGGCTGGGAACGGAGAATGCGGACCTGCCACCGTATATCGTGCTGTGTCCCGGCAAACCGGTGCGGTTCTCGATTCTGTGGACCAGTGCCTTTCTGCCTGGGTCGCATCAGGGAACTTTTATTAACCACCGCGAACCTGTGCCCGAGAAGTTGATTCCGTTTTTGCGAAATGCACAGGCTACCAGGCCGCAGCAATCAGCGCAGGTCGCTTTGATGGGGGAACTCAACCGCATGCACTTGGAGCGAAGTGGTCCCGACGGCCAGTTGGAAGGGCGATTGCAGGCGATGGAAACGGCCTTTCGCATGCAATTCACGGCGACGGATGCGTTTGATTTGCGGCAAGAAACCAAGGCGACGCAAGAGAGCTACGGAACTGGGCATTTCGCCAATGGCTGCTTGTTGGCCAGACGTCTGAGTGAACGTGGCGTGCGATTTGTGCAAGTGTATTATGGTGACGGGCAACCGTGGGACACGCACAACGATCACAACAACCAGTCCCGCAAGTTGTGTCTCGATATCGACCGACCAGTGGCTGCACTGTTAAATGATCTGAAACAGCGCGGCTTACTGGATGAAACTCTGGTTGTCTGGGGCGGCGAATTCGGTCGCACGCCGACATCCGAGAATGGCAGTGGTCGTGATCACAATCACTTTGGATTCACAACCTGGATGGCCGGTGGCGGCATTCGCGGCGGCATGACGTACGGGGAAACTGACGATTTCGGTTTCCGGGCCGTTCACAATCGAGTCCACATTCACGACTTGCACGCCACGATCTTGCATTTGCTGGGCATCGATCACGAAAAACTGACATACCGTTACGCCGGTCGAGATTTCCGCCTGACAGATGTCGCCGGACGAGTGATCCATGAGATCGTCGCGTGAACGGAACACCCAAGGTTAAACCGTTATCACCTTACGATCTCAATC
>JAQGHT010000628.1 GCA_028291565.1 Planctomycetaceae bacterium
CCCCTTGTGTCGCTCGAAAAACTGAAAGCCGCAGGTGTCCTGGATTACTCAATGAGCGGGGCCGATTGTCTGCCAGCTTCGGAACGAGAAGGTGCCGGAGAAAGAAATCGGAGTGTTCTTGAATGAATTGAAGACGTTGGTCAGTGCTTGCCGCTAGTCAAAACCTGAACTCGCTTTGGTGATCGAACATTGATCGGCTGCGATCTCCGATTTGATCCACTGTGGATTCCAGTGGTCGCTGTATTAGGCAGACCGGCGATTGACATTTCCTTACGACTTGACGGAGACGAATCTTTTCATCTTGCGATCGCGCAAGTGCAATCGTTCTCAACAGATACGTTCTTCGCTCAAGCTGCTTCAGTCAGCTGAACCGAGGGACGAGTTTGCTCACCGTCCGCCTCCTGGCCGGCTTTCTTGTCGAAATCCGGTTTTGGAGTTCGGAAAATGAGAGTGTCAAATCACAATCTGCGAGGCCCCAAGGACGGGCGGACATGGTTCGTTGTGTTGGTGGTTCGAATCAGCACAATTCATCAATACAAGCGTAGCCTCGACGATCAAATTGCCAAATGCAAGCAGTTCGTTGAGTCTGAATATTCTGGGACTTTCAATTACCAAATTCTCCAAAGCCGAGGAAGCGGCGAGCATCTGGATCGAAAGGAATTGGAGCAACTCATGGACTTTATTGAGAGCGGCAGCGTAGATTTGGTGGTAGCCGAGGACCTTGGCCGGATTTGTCGGCGTAACCGCGCAATGGACTTATGTGAGCTCTGTCAGGATCAAGACACGCGGTTGGTTGCAATCAACGATCGCGTCGACACCACCGAAGAGGGGTGGGAAGATTCCGCCGCTATGGCAACATGGCACCACTCCCGGTCCAATCGCGATACTTCGAAACGCTCTCTCAACAATCGATTCGATCAAGGTCAACTCATGGAGGGTCTACCCTTCGGGTACATCCGCCCCAAGGGTGCTACGTCGGATATTCAAGTAACCAAAGATCCCGAAGCCGAACCGATTCTCACCCAGATGTTTCGAAGCCTCGAAAATGGAGCCAATTACTCGGAAATTGCAGACTGGCTCAATGGGCAAAATGTTCCAACTGGACCCTATTGCCGCGTTGACAAGTGGGATTGTAACTTTGTTTCGCGACTCGTTCACGATCCATTGCTGAAGGGTATTCGTATCCACAATCGTATGGTCACGAAACGACTTAACAAGACTGGACGTCACCATTCGATCAAGGCGCCTCCAGAAATGCTCAAGACTCGGTTATGCCCGCACTTAGCATTTTTTGAACCAGCCTATTATGACCATGTTGTTCGTGAATTGGATGAGAGGAATGCCAAATACCGCCGCGGCAAAAATGGAAACGTCGATTCGAGGACCGGAGTCTACGATGGACCCCAGAAACTGGACCAGGAAATAAGGTAGAATCGGGGACCTATTTTCTGGGGAGGGGCTGATGGCGAAGAAGCGTAAGATTCATGGAGTGGAGTTCAAGGCGAAGGTGTCATTGGCGGCGTTGCGTGAGCAGGAGACGATTGCTCAGTTATCGAGTCGATTTGGCGTGCATTCGAGTCAGGTGAATCAGTGGAAGCGTCACGTGGTGGAGAACTTGTCGAGTTTATTCCAGGAGGTGGGTCGTCCCAGAAAGGAGGAATCGGACGAGGTTTCGGTGGAGGAACTTTATGCGCAGATTGGTCGGTTGAAGATGGAGCCGGAGTGGCTCAAAAAAAAAGCGGGACCAATTGACTGAGTCCGGAGTGGGCGGCGAGAGGTTACGGTGCCTGGTAGATCGAGAGGACGAAACGTTCAGTATCCGTGACCAATGTGAACTCTTGGGGTTGAATCGTTCGACCTTTTACTACACGGCCGCAAGTGAGAGCGACGAGAACCTGAAGCTGATGCGACTGATAGACCGTCAGTATCTGGAGACACCTTTTTACGGCAGTCGACGTATGGCGGAGTGGTTGAAGGTTGAGGGATATGAAGTGAACCGGAAACGAGTTCAGCGCTTGATGCAACTGATGGATTTGGAGGCGATCTATCCGAAGCGTAGAACGACGGTGAGTTCCGCGGAACATCGGAAATATCCATATCTTCTTCGAGGAGTGATGGTGAACAGACCGAACCAAGTCTGGGCATCTGACATCACATACGTTCCATTAGCACGTGGGTTCATGTACTTGGTGGCAATCATTGATTGGCACAGCCGGTGTGTGTTGTGTTGGCGCTTGTCGAACAGCTTGGAGGGAAGTTTTTGCCTGGATGTGTTGGACGAGGCCTTGTCTCGGGGTCGACCGGAGATCTTCAATACGGATCAGGGAGTTCAGTTCACCAGTACGGCCTTCACGGGGCGTCTGGAAAAAGCGGGTGTCCAGGTCAGCATGGATGGAAAAGGACGTGCACTGGACAACGTGTTTGTAGAGCGACTGTGGTGGAGCGTCAAGCATGAGCATGTGTATCGACATGATCATCAGACAGTGCAGTCACTGCACCAGGGGTTGAAGTCGTACTTGGCGTTTTTCAATCGACAACGTCTGCATCAGAATCTGGGATATGCGACGCCCTGGGATGTGTATCGAGGGAAAGTGATCGTGCCCGGCCCGGAAGCACGAGGCTAACTGGAGTGGGGCCGTCGGCTTCGCTCCGTCTCGCTGGCGCTCGCCTGCGCTGCGCCGACGGCCCCACTCGCGAGGGAGAAAGACTGGCTTTGCCAGTCTCTCTAATAAAATCCATTTTTTGGTCTAGACAATGGGGTCCACCTCACATTTCACGTCCAAGCTCTGCACACTCCCAACAGAAAGCCACCACAAGTTAAGAAAGCACCGGCTGCGTCGACAATCTGCTCTCGGGCAGATCGAGGCGCGCCGGTCGGGAGTTCCTCAGAGAATCGCATGCACTTATTTCTTTCTTAGCTATCAGCCAAATTGAAAACGTTTCGAACGGATTTACCAATCTCAGTTCGTGCGTGCGACATCGCAATTGAGATTTGAAGTCCTTGAAAATCGCCTGCTATCGAAGTGCGACAAATGGCCTATTTCCTCAGCGGTTTTGGCGCTTTCTTCACGACCAGCACAGTTGGGACTCGCCGGAATGCTGGTAGTGATTTCCAATTCGTCCAGAGCCTGAATGACGGCGTGCGCTGATTCTGGACGGTTGGCGGGCTCTTTCTCCCACAGCCGCATGACCAGACGAGACAATTTTGCGGGACATTCCGGATTGAGCACGTCCGGAGCGGGCGGCGTCCGTGTCGCAAGGCTCTTCAGGATCGACATCGTAGTGGGACCGGAGAACGCTCGCTGACCCGACAGCAGTTCATACAGCACGCAACCCAGGCTAAAGAGGTCGGCACGGCCATCAATGTGATGCCCGTCCGCATTTTCAGGAGCCATGTAGGCCGGAGTCCCGGCAATTGCTCCGGTGGCTGTCAGGCTGGCCTCCGAGGAGTTCCTACTCCCCACTTCGGCCACCTTCGCCAGACCAAAATCGAGAATTTTCACTCGCCCCGCGGGAGCTTCCAGCCAGATGTTGCTGGGCTTGATGTCTCGATGGATTAATCCACGAGCGTGAGCCGCAGCCAGTCCCAAAGCCACTTCCCGAGCCACACGAACGGCGATTGTCACCGGCAGCGGTCCGTTCGTGCATCGAATTAGAACATCAAGTGGCTCTCCCTTGAGCAGAGGCATTGCCAGAAAGGGAGTTCCGTCCGCTTCTCCAACCGAATAAATCGGAATGATGTGATCATGATCCAGCATGGCCGCCGAACGAGCCTCACGCAGGAAACGCTCCCTGGCATGTACGTTGACTGCCAGTTCAGGACTGAGTGTCTTGATTGCCACGTCGCGCCCCAGACGCGTGTCTTCGGCGAGATAGACGGTCCCCATTCCTCCCTGTCCCAACATTTTGATCGGACGATAGTGCTCGAAACACTCGGGCAACGGCGGATGTTGCGACGTCATGCGAGGTGAATTCGGGTCAACGGCAACATCCGCGGACGTTGTCCCCGCTGACTCGATTCCTGAGTCATTGGCAAATTCAGGCTGCAATCGCATCAGCAATCGTTCGACCAGACATTCGCCATCTGGATCGACTTTGGTTTCGTGATGGTGCAACATCTCCAAAAGTGTATCGTGGTCCTCAACCAAGGACTCCGCCAGTTCGGCCAGACGACAATCACCGGCGATCTCGTTCGCGCAACGCTCAACCTCGGCCGACGGCAATTGCCCAAGCAAGAGTTTGCGCAACAGGTCCTGATCCAAGTTGCGAATTGTTGTCATTGGGAACCTGCTCCATTTGGAAAATAATCGCTCACCAATAACAGTAGAATGGCCGCTACAGAAACCTGTCGCGAAAAAAGTGGACGTCATTACTTCAGCGAAATATTCGCGTATATCGCCACTGTCCAGATCCATCGACCTGTCGGGCGTCACAGATCCAGGCCGGCCAATTCCTCACGCAACCGCGACTCAACGCGACTGCGGGCCAGATATACGGCGTTCACGGTGGTTCCGAATTCGCGAGCCACTTCCACACCCGATCGGCCCTCGATCGCCACTTGCTCGAAGATTCGCCAAGTCGTCTCGGGAAAATCGGTCTGCACAATTTGCATGATCCGGCTCAGCAGATAGCGATGGTATTCGACCTCATTCGCCTCCGCGACAGAATCGGGAGTGTTGAGTTCTTCCAGAAACTGCAGGTCTTCGAACACCGGTCCACACGCGGCTGTCGTTTGCGCCATGCCAGGAAGGAGTGGCGAAAGACGGTCCAAAGCCAAGCTCGGAAGCTGCGTGACGGGTCATAGCGAAACTCCGGAACTTTCGCATCAGCACGATGAAAAGTTCTTGCAGCAGGTCTTCAACAGAACTATCGCTCACACCGAACCGCATCGCCCACCGTCTCAATAACGGCGTGAACAGCCGGACGAAACGCCCCCAATCACTCGAGTCTGGCTGGTGACACAGGCGATGCAGCAGCGTCACCGGCGTGTCCGTTGGAGAATTCTGACTTTCATCCATTGCCACGCTCAAAGTCTGCGGATCGTCGAGAGAAGCGCGTGAAAACTTGAACTCAAATGTACAAACACAGCAATTCGACGGGGATTGTCTGTTGTCCTGCCCAAAATCATAAGTTCACAAGGGGTTATGGACAGGTTGTTATTCGGTTACAGTTTCATTCTTTCCAGATTAGCGTTGCTTGCCGCTGAAT
>JAQGHT010000652.1 GCA_028291565.1 Planctomycetaceae bacterium
GGCTGTAATGGGCATGCGGGTCGCATTTTTTGAAGATCGGTTGGCTGCGGAATTTGGCGCTTTGGCGTTGACGCGACCGGTCTTTGAATTGGTCTGCGGCCACTTCAGTTTACGTGAACGACTGATTCGCATGTGGGAAGTCGACGAGTGGGGTGTTTTCCTGCGAAGCTATCTGGGTGAGATCTACCACGAACAACACCCCGAGGCGTTTATCAATGATCTGAATTGGCTCAGTGCCGACAGTACTTTACTGATTAACGGCCGCTGGCTGCCTGATCCAGAATCGTTGGATGAAATTGATTTTGATGCCGTGGGTTTTTGCGGTGAAACCGCAGTCTACATGGTTCTCACTCGTGACGAATCTCTCAATTTGTGTGACGGCACCTGGGAAACAACTGTCCGTCAAGTCGCTGCGTCCCGACGGCATATTCGAACGGGAGGCCGGGTTTTTCGATATCCGTGGGATTTGATTGAATACAATGCGGACCAGATCCGCTATGATTTTGCATTGCGACAGTATGGGAACTTGCTCCCCGAATCTCACCCGCAGATCGCCTGTCTGGGACCTGCGAACCAGTTTCACATCAGTCCGTCAGCACGCGTCGATCCGTTTGTGGTGATCGATGCCAGAAATGGGCCAGTCAGTGTGGAAGAAGGGGCGATCCTGCAGCCATTTACCCGGCTGGAAGGCCCCTGCCATATCGGACATTCGACGCAATTGTTTCGCGCCAACATCAAAGGCGGCACGACGATCGGCCCCGTCTGCCGGGTTGGAGGCGAAATCGAGGCCGCTGTCATGATCGGGTATTCGAACAAGTATCATGACGGGTACCTCGGCCACAGCTATGTTGGTTCGTGGTGCAATCTTGCTGCCAACACGCTAGGCAGCGATTTAAAGCTGGATTATTCGACTGTTCGCGTGCCGCTGAATGGAGTTGCTTTAGAATCGGGGCACAAAAAAGTCGGCTATTACATTGGGGACTTTACAAAAACCGGAATCGGATCGCTGTTCAATACGGGGACTTCGATCGGCATGATGTGCCTGATATTGCCGTCAGGTGATTATGCACCGAGGTTTGTGCCCTCCTTTTGTAGCGTTCAGGGAGGAAATCTCACGCAGGGCTTGCCATTCGATCGCTGGCTCGACATTGTGCGAGCGACGTTGGAGCGGCGAAACGTTGAACTTTCGGCGGCCCAGGAGCGATTGTTTCGCTATCTGTTGCAGGCCACCAGACGCGAACGCGAAGAGGCGTTCTTGAGGTTTCAAACCCTGAAAGGCCGGGTTACCGCGACATAACGTCGACGGTCGTGATAGAATTGCCTTAAACTGTGTAAGTTTTCTATTTTGAACAGACCACGTGTTTAATTTCATCGGTAGAAACGGTGGAAGAGTCACGCTCGGTTTTTTGGTTAGTCGATACACCTCACGCACTCGAGGAGTTTCTGGCTTGAATTTGCCTATTTTATCAGGGCAGGAGCGATTCAGCACTATGAAGTTGTCGCGTCGCGATTGGATTCGAAATGTCGGAACGGTTGCCGGCATGTCCTTACTAGCAGGGTTTGCGTTGGGCGAAGAGGCCCCGGAACCCGCACCGATTCCCAACGGGATCCTTAAGGGGCCCGGTGGGGATGCGCTCATGAACCAGGTCGATCAGGCAATTGCCGTGACGACCCGGCGTAAGCTAGAAGTCGGAGTTCATTCGCCCTGGCAAGTGGTGCATGGTGTTTTGGCTCTTCGTCAGGACATGATGATGGTCAAGCCAGACGGGACCGAGTTGTCTGGGATCGAATGGATGGCCAGCGGAGCGCTCTGGAAGGGCGACACGATTTTCAAAGTGACTGAATACGGTGGCCAGGGGCACCCCTTCAGCGCCAAATGGGACTTTGAAGGGCATCCCACTCAATTTCTCGGTTACATGTGCGAAGCCCGCTTGCCTTTGGAATTTGAATTCCAGGCCGGGCCCAAGAAAATTACCGTGCGTGACATCATCAATGATGCCAAGATGCAAATCAAAGAGGGCCCCGAAGTCACTTGGACGTTGTGGGCACTTTCGCACTATCTGGATACCAATGAAGAATGGGTCAATGCTCGGAACGAACAGTGGAGCATTGAACGGATGCTGCGGATCGAGCACCAGAATTCCGTGTTGAACAGCGCCTGCGGTGGGACCCACGGATTGTATGCTCTGGCATATGCCCGGAATAAGCATGTGGTCAATGGAAACCGGTTGACGGGCTCGTGGCTGCTGGCAGACAATAAGGTCAAGCGGTATATCACCGAGGCCGAGCGGTTGCAGGGCCGGGATGGGTCGTTCTCGGCAGCCTATTTCCGTGGTCCCGAGCAGGCACGTGAATTTACGAAGCGCCTGCCTGCCAATGGCCACATGCTGGAATTCCTGATGCGTTCGGTTCCCGATGCGGAATTGAGCAAACCTTGGATTCGCCGGGGTGTGGAATCGGTCGCGACAGACCTGATCGATAATCGGCGGACTCCGTGCGATTGTGGACCACTGTTCCACGCCCTGCACGCGTTAAAGCTATACAGGCAACGCGTTGCCGGTGGTGACTATTGTCAGCGGCCCATGATTCAAGTGGTGAAGGACGGAGCTCAATCGGCGACCGAAGTGCCACCGGCTCCGGGTGATTCGGTGACTGCGGCACCGAAAATCGGGGCTCGGAATTAGAGCGTGCTATCTCAGTGTGTGTTCAGTTGAAAACGCGATAGTCGCGCCCTCGAAGGCGTTGCATGACAAACCAACGTGAGACGGCTTTTCCAAACCGTCTCACGTTTTTTATGCGCACAGTATTGTGGCACGACACTCCGTGTCGTGAAAGGCGAGTCAGGAGCGAAGCGCCTGGCGAGGAGACATCCGCGTGTTTCCTCCGAGCGTCACTTTCATCGAATTCCGGGGTATCTGCCGCATTCTGGTATAGTCTTCGTTTCAATACGTGTGGCTGGCCGCATGCCTCGCCAGTCGCTTCGCTCCTGCTCGCTTGGTGCGCTATGGAGTGTCGCACGACACTGCAAAGATGGACGAATTGCGGGGCGGAAACGTAACCTTGTAACGACTCTTTTCGCCGATCTCCCCGCCTGCTGTATCAGTAATTGACCTGGATTCTTTTCATTTCTTGATGATTTGAGATCTCAAATCTGAAATCTCAAATTGAATTCTCTAAATCGACTGCCGATCTCCGATTGGAATGCAAGACTCTGTTTGAGCGAGGAAAGATCACGAAGGATTAGCGAAAAGTCTACTTGTTACCGCGTCTTGACTGCGTAGAATGCCGCCACAAACAAACCCGCGAATATCAGATCAATGACTGCGAAGCCCAATACAACTGCTGGAAGTCGCTGTTGTGAAAACAGGACAATCGCTGCGAATCCAAACGAGATCTTCTCTAAGATCGCCGGGATCATCAGCGGGCGATAACGTTGTGGATCTTGGGCCAGCACCAGGAAAGCGACTTGCCACGAAACACCGACCCCGACGAATCCGTAAAAATATTCGGGATGTGTGATTGCTGGAGGATAATCCAGCCCCACCTGAATCTCCAGGAAATACTGCGGAGCAAGCACAATCAGGCCGTAGATTCCTGCGATACAAAACACCCATTTTGCGAATCTCATACGCTGCATTTCCCTTTAACAAATTTCTGTTTTCCAGAACGGATCACTCCGCGAGCTTCCAAACAATCGTTCACAGATCTGTAGGACGTACATTCTTGTCCGT
>JAQGHT010000696.1 GCA_028291565.1 Planctomycetaceae bacterium
CAGCCGCCCCAGGAATAGGGACGGCTCTTCCAGGAATTGTTCAAGTTGCTGCGCCAGTCGCCATGATACCAGCCACCGTTATAGTATTGTGGCCGGTGGTAGTAACCGGAATTATTACCGACGACGACGTTGTTTCCGCCCACGACAATGGGGCGATTGAAATTTCCGGGCTGACCGATGACGGCTGGCTTGAATCCGCCATTGTTGTATCCCCCGTTGTATCCCGCACCGTAACCGTTCCCGTTGTAGCCCCGTGGAGGGAGACCCTCGTAATAGGGCCGCTTCACAATTGGTTCAGTCACCGTGATTGTCGTGTTGGGGGCCGGTCTGATTTTGATGACTTCAGAGTTCGGCGCACCGTACGGCCGATTCGAGCCGATATAGACCGATGGCGTGCGAGCGATGGTTGGGCCGTGTCCAAAACTGCCACCAAACCCTCCGCCGGAATAGTTTCCACTACCATAATTGACATTTCCCGGGCCGCCATAGCCCGGGCTGGCTCCGACGGGACCATAGCCGTCATAGTTGCCGTAGCCGCCGCTGGGGCCATACAAGCCAGGTCCGTAGCTTCCACCGGGACCGGCGATTGCGAACGTGCTGAGAGCCAGGCATAGCAGACTGCTCCCGAGCACCATTTGACGAATTGGTTTCATGGAATAGGCCTTATTGGGTTGATTCGCTGGATTGAGTGGTGGACTTCAGGATGGCTTCTTGGGCGATCGAATCGGCTGCGGAACGCTCGGGGGATTGTCGTGAGTCTTCTTCATTCGAGACGTCGGCTGTGGCGGCTTGCGGACAATCGGAACTTCGTGTTGATCGGGCAGCACCTCACCACCGACAACGCGATCGCGGGATTGATACGTCGCGTGATCCTGGCTCAGTTGAGTCAGAATATTCGTCGCGGAACGAGATCGGCCATCGGCAGCCACTCCGGTGATCTTGACGATCCATTGATCGCCTGAACGGCTCCACAAACCTTCGTTAAAGCCCCCGGCTGTGTCAAATGTCCAGGAGTGCAGCTTCTGGACGCGTGGGTCCCAGCCAATTCGCTGGGTGCCCTGCACCGCGGGTCGGCCCGGACCCTGAACAGAGTACTCGCTCAGGAGATAGTGCTTGTCCGCCGACCAGTGATAGGCCGTGTGCACCAGTGTGTCGCCATTTTCATCGACCCATTCTCCAACCAGCCAGTCGAGTTGCTGGAGTTGTTCCGCGCCGTTTGGCGGCAGTGCGGGCCAGTCACGCGCGGCGGCCACAAGCCACTTGTCTTCGACCTTGGTGTGTGTCACGGTATAGCGGTCGTGGTGCGGTGGCAGCCCGGCTTTGTCATCGCCGTTGGACATGATCGAGACGCCTTCCTCGATCGCCAGTTCCGGACTCAGAAATCGCAACGACTGAACTTCAAAACGAATACTGACGGCAGGATGTGCGGTGAACAATTTGGCAAAGATGTCCTGAACGGCGTCACGGCCCCGAGTCACATGTCCAGATTGGTTGGTAATCTCAGCCTGTGTCGTAAACAGGGCGGAAACCGCTTTCACGTCATGGGTATTGAAAGCCTGGGCAAATGTTTTGATCGAGGTCTGGACGGGTTCCAGGCTGGCGGCATCGGCGTCCGAAGCACCTTCGGCTTGCGAAAAAGTCACTTCCGGGAGCACCGTTTTGGCAGTCTCAGGAGTCTCTTTTGCAGTTTCTTTAGCGACTTCCGGGGCGGCAGCCTTGGGAGTTGCTTTCGGCGCGGCAGCCACGGGCGTTTCCGCTGCTTCCTGTCCGTGGCCGGATTTGGCGGTGACCGCCAAGCTTCCATATGCGAAACACGCAAGTCCTAAGTATGCCACGACTTTTGGCATCGAAAATCCATTAACGACCATGCTGATTCCTCCATAAATAGCTCTCGTTGGAAAAGTCAACGAGTGACGACAAGACGGACCCCAATCCGCTGTCGTTGAGGATTATAACGATTACACGAATTGGGTGGGATCCCGGGTTTTTGCCAAGATGGCATTTTTCCAGTCAGATCGGCAATTGTCCATGTGAAGCCGCCGGCCTGTTGACTGTGGTCTTATTGATCGGTCGGATCGGTCGGATCGATAGGATCAAGACCAAATCAAAAGGGACGAATGATTACATTCGTCCCTTGCGTCTTCGCGAGTACGGCGTTCTATTTGCGGAACAGTGCGTCCTGGGGATTCCCGCGGGACAACAAGTACGCCAGCAAATCCAGCACTTCATCTTCATTCAACTGCTTTAAGAGCTCTTTGGGCATCAACGAAACCTTGGACGCCGTCGTTTCATCAATGTCGGACTTCCTGATTTCGACGACTTTTGAAGCATTTTCAGCGTCGACCACCATGGTGATCGATTCCTTGGAATCGTTGACGATCCGGCCCGTGTGGCTCTTGCCGTCGTTCGTCACAATAATCGAGGCCTTATATTGATCTGAAATCACCTTGCTGGGGTCGATGATCGAGTCGGTCAAATCCTTCAGATTGAAACGGCCGGCGAGTTGAGTCAAATCCGGACCAGTCGAACCGCCGTCTCCACCATAGCGGTGGCAGACGATGCAACGTGCGGCCGAGAACATCTTCTGACCATTCTGGAAGCTGCGGCCTTTCAACTTTTCGGCGGCCAGTTTCAGAATCTCGTCGGTCGTATAGTCGCGACCGGGGCCTTTCGCCATGGGCAATGGTGGGGCGATATAGGCTTTTCGTAAGCCAAGCGCTTCAATAGCCAGGCGTTCCGTATCCGAGGCATTGTTGAAAGCCTCGTCGCTAATATTCGTCAGGAATTTCTGGTAGCTATTTCCGCCGCTCCAGGTACGAGCTTTGGTGAACCACGAGAAGTAAATCTTACGCTGCTCGGGGGTCCATCCTGACTTTAAGTTTCGCAGCGAATAAGCCAGGTGATACTGCAACTGGTCGGGTTGATTGGCCAACATGCTGGAGATACTTCCACCGTACCCCCGATTCCGTGCCAGCAATTCAGCCGACACGCTCTGCGATGCGACACGTTCTTTGGTCAAGTAGGGGATCAGCTTATTCGCGGCATGAGGCGAACTGAGGCCCACCATCAGAATGCCCAATTCGCGGGTATGCCATTCTGATGCTCCAGGAAAAATTGCTTCGAATTTTGCACCCAGGGCGGCTCGAGTGGGTTCCTCTGGTAAGCCAAGTCGTGTGCAGATCAACTGGTAAGTTCGGATGAGTTCGAGTTGCTGGAATTCAGTCAGTTTGGCATAGTCGAGCTTGTTCAAAGCGTCCAGAATTCTGGGCTTCAAGGGAACGTCAGCCTGACGGGCCAGCCCCACAGCGCCCGTAATGACGATTTCTGCGTCATGCGAGGCCAACACTAGTTCCTGCCAGGCAGCAACTGGTAACTTTTCCAGGGCGATCCGGGCCGCGTAGCGAATCTGGAAGTCGGCATGACCCAGGTTCGGGACCAGGAATGAAACGGCGCCGACAGATTCCTGGCCAGCGACGTGATAGGCTTCGATTTTGTGCCGCAGGGCTCGCAATTCCGCGTCTTTGGTCTCTTTGGCATCGATCAGTTCGGTCGATTCTTTTCCGGTATAGGTCACGCGGAACAGTTCGCTTTGGGCGCCGCGTCCGCCAATTGTAAAGTACAAGGCTCCGTCTCGTCCTACGACGACGTCGGTCAGTGGCAACGGCGTCCGCGAGACGAATTCCTCTTTGACGGCCTTGTAGCCGGCGCCGCTGGGTTCCATATGGATCGCGTACATGGTCGCGAAAGTCCAGTCACAGATATAAAGTGCCTTCTGGAATTTGGCGGGGAACTTGGTCCCATAGCCAAACTCCACACCGACTGGCGAACCCGGGCCGACGTCCACTAATGGTGGCAAACTGTCGACATAGTAAGGTGGCCAATTTCCCGTGCCGCTGCGCCAGCCGAATTCACTGCCGCTGGTGGCATGGACGACGCGTGTCAGCCGGTACCAGGGCGATCCGACATCCCATTCCATGTCGGAATCGTAGACGAACATCTCGCCGTCCGCATTGAAGGCGAAGTCATATTGGTTGCGATAGCCGACACTGACCATTTCCCACGTCTTCCCGTCGAAATCAGTCTTCGCAACCCAGCCGCCTGGCGCTACGATACCGGCAGCATGGCCGTTCGAATCCCATTGACGGGACAGCAGCAGGTCTTCATCCCAATTCAAAGGGATCCGGCTGGTGAATCCTTCGGGAGCGGTGGCATGCAGTTGTTCCGCACGAATGCCGCCCATCGTTTGTGGCGGAGCGTTGGTCTTGCGGTCGAACGGTGGTAGCGTGTGGTTTCCGCAGACCACGTAGATCGATTTGCCATCTGGTCCAAGTCGCAGTCCGTGCGGCCCGTGCTCGCCAGTCCCCCGGAATTCACGCAGCTTGACGACTTCGTCGAATTGATCGTCATTGTCGGTATCCCGCAAACGATAAAGACCGCTTCCCGGTCCGCCGTTGGCTGACACGTACAGGCTGCCGTTGGCAAACAATAACCCTTGGGCACCCGTCATCTTGACGGTCAGGTGTTCGACTTTCGTCGGTTCCTGACTGCCTATTGGTGGTGGCGTGATCCGACACAGTCCTTGCGAAACAGTTTCACCTCGCACTTTGCGTTCATTGTCATTGCTGGCGCCCTGTTCGCTGGCGATGATTCGACCACGGTCATCGAGAGTGATGCAGACCCATGAACCGAGTTTTTCCTGAGGGACCGTGAAAAGACGTTCCACCTGGAACCCGGCCGGGACATTAAACAAGCCACGGTCCAGGTTTGCTGGAGCCGCCGACAGGACCTTGCCCCAGGGCTGGTCTCCGTACATGGCAACAATCTGCGCCTTTGTCCACACTTTGGAGTCAGGCTTGAGTCCGACCTCCCATGTGTGGTCGCTCACCACATAATTCGTTTTGTCGTCGGTCGTGGTCAAACCCATTTTGAAGACGAAAGCAGCAGGTCCACCGTTATTGACGATGACCGCCTCGATCAGATTGTCGCCTTCCTTGAGGTATTTCTGAACATCAGCATCAAGGGGCGTGCTCCATTCATTGCTTTCGCCAATCCGCTGGCCATTGATGGAAAGTCGCACGACATTATCGGCTGACGTTCGGACTCGGGCGGCCTTGAAGGTCCCCGAAAACACTTTCCTGGCCACGTATCGCGTGTTTTGGTCAGGTCCCCAGATCCAGAATGGCACGGGACCTGCTTCTAGTTTTTGACTGTCCAAAGTTGTCGGCAGCGGGGCAACGTCTGGAGCGTTCACGGACGCGGCGATCGCCGGCTGTTGTGTATAGATTCGCCCATGATTCGGTTGCGCGGTGGCCGGCAGGCTGGTAAATAGCAGGCCCGCAAGGCAGAGAGACGGGATCAATTTCATCGTCACGAGGCTTTCCAAATTGGGAATCGAAAATCACTGGGCCAAGCGCTGATATGAAAGATTAATCGAGTTGTCCGAGGCCTGCAAATGACCTCACGCAATCGGCCGGAACGCGCTGGCTGCACGACGCAAGCCGCCGGTTTTTCGCGATCAAAACACCGGTGGCTGGCGAAATTCCGCTCAAAGTGCCATTGGCTAGCGTCCGGCGGCTGTTCGAATCCGCGGCTGAATGAGACATCGTCCAGTTTTAATTGCACCGATTGGTATAGACCGGGGCCAACCGGCCCTCGAACAAACGCAACCAGATTGGTCGATCGGCGATCAGTTCGTTGGTACGTTTTCCGTCATCCCCAATTCTCCACTCTCGCCAAACAAGTTGCACGCGTGGGGACAGCATTCTCTTGAGGCTAATTATGAATTCGAGACGCCAGTCCCTTATCGCATCTCCGCACTGGTTTTTACTGCGATTGAAAACGCTGTCCGCGCTGATCACGATCTGTTTGCTTTGCCCCATCAGTGGCAGTGCGCAAGATGATATCAGTCCCTTATTAAAGCGGATTCCTGATGCGGCAAATACGATCGCCATCATCCGCGTTGCCGAAATTCTCAAATCGCCCAAATCAGTTCGCGAACATTGGGCTGAGAAACAAAGTGAGAAGCTGCTGTTCGGTTCCGGACTTGTCCCGCAATGGGTCGACACGTTGATTGTCGGATCGCAGGTGCGCATCGGAACTTATACGAAGGAATGGTCCGTCGCCGTGCTTGCTGTTCCCCCACAATTCTCCTTGGAAGGACTCGCGGCACGTGAAATCGCACGAATTGAAGAAGTCGGTGGTCATCGGGCGGTTCGTGGACGCCGAGATGCCTATTTCGTGGATTTAGGCGATCGAGTCCTGGGAGTCATGAGCCCCGCGGATCGACAAGATCTCGCCCGCTGGGTTCGTCGGTCCGGAACTGGAAGCGGAGTTCCTGAATATCTGCAGGAAGCGGCCGCGACCCCTGCCCAGATTTTGCTGGCCATCGATTTGCAGGATACTTTCGATAGCGTGCGGGCGCATGCGTTCCTGAATTCTCAACCCATCTTAAAGACGTCAGAAATCCCCGTGGCCGACGTCATTGATCTCTTGAAAACCTTACGTGGCGTTCGAGTTTCAGCCATCGTCAATGATGCGACCGAAGCGAGAATTTCGCTGGACTTTGGGAAACCGGTCAAGCTTCCGCCCGAAGTTCTGAAGGCATTAACGCTGGCGATGATCAACGATCACGGGCTTTACATACCGGAACTGGATCGGGCGACCACGACCATTTCTGGCCGGACTTTTGCATTGAATATGGAGGACATGTCGGACGAAAGTCTGCGGGCAGTATTGTCTTTAATTGTCACGGCCACTCCCGAGCACGCAACGGTTTCGAACACGATTGTGCAGCCAGCGCCCCCTAAGACCCCGTCAACCGCCACTGCGGTTGTGACTCCGTCCGTAGCGAACACTCCGCCCGCTGTTGTGGTTGATGGCGATGCGACCAGTCGCTACTTCAATGCCGTGAATAAAATTGTCGATGATCTCGATAAGAGCCTGCTGCATATTCATAACTATTTACTGACGGCGACCTATCATGAAAACTACGCGTCGCGAATCGAGCATCTGCCAGTTGCGGGGGTTAGCCCGGACATGGTCGAATACGGCAGCCGAGTCACTTCTCGACTACGGGCTCTGGCGGCCTCATTGCGAGGGATAATGCTGACCGTGAATTTGGAAGAGGGGACAATTGTTTACAATACGGCCGTCGATTCTGGATTCGAAGGGATCGGAGTATTCGGTTATGCTTATCACCCGCCTACTTACAGTGTGATTAGTAATTTGGCGGACGTCCGCAGTCAGCAGGCGACGACAATTTTGCAAGGTGAGGCACAGCGGGCATCGGTCTGGACGTTACTTCGTGAGGATCGAAACAATATGATCCGTAAGTCGACCGGCGCAGCCCCCGCAGTACCCGTGGCTCCGACGCCGAATCCGCCCGTCACCAAGGTCCCCGCCAAGGCGCCGTGAGGTTTTCACAGTCTCCGAGAATAACGCGTTTGTAACATCTCGGAGATCAGCAGACGCGGTCTTATCGCTTTCAATTACGCTTCAGTTTCATGACAATCGATATGTCGTGTTCGACATATCGGTTTTCATGGAATTAAGAGAGCGGATTGAGACCTATGATGAATTCGGCGTCAGGATTTCGCACTCACTGCCAGTTTCGAGATTCGATCCTGGTGAAGACCATGTTTGCGCTCATTTTCGCGGGATGCGTTTTCCCCAATCCCAGCCTCGCGCAAGGCACAACCTCCCTCATCAAGTGGCTGCCCGATACATCGAATAGTATCGCGATTGTGCAGGTTCAGGATATTTTGAAATCTCAGAAGGCGACGGTCGAACACTGGGCGGACAAACACGGCGAACGGACGCTTTTCAGTCCAGGGATGGTCCCGCCGTGGGTGGAAACACTGGCCGTCGGATCTCAGGTACGACTGGCGACTTCCACTCGGGAATGGTCGGCAAGCGTCATGGCCGTGCCGCCCCAGTTCTCATTGGAAGGGCTCGCACATCGTGAAAACGCGCACGTGGAAGAGCTCGCAGGTCACCGGGCCGTGCACGGTCAGCGAGATGCTCTGTTTATCGATCTTGGTGAGCGGGTCCTCGGGGTGATGAGTCCAGCACATCGACAGGAAGCGGCTCGCTGGGTTCGCCATGCGGCTCAACCGGGGCACGGTCTGTCCGAGTATCTTTCGGAAACCGCTTTAAGCTCCGCGCAGATCGTGATGGCCATCGATTTGCTGGACACTTTTGATGTTGCCGCTGCACATGAATTTGTCGGCGATCAGGAAATTCTCAAGACTTCGAAGATTCCCGCAGCCGAGATCGTCGAGTTACTGAAGTCCTTACGTGGTGTCCATGTTTCGGTCACCATTGACGACGCTATCGATGCCAAGATTTCGTTGGATTTTGGAAAGCCGGTCAAGATTGCTCCTGCCATTTTGAAATCGTTAGCTGTTTCGATGATCGACGACCACGGGCTGCACATCGCCGAATTGGAGCATGCAGAACCGGTAAATGTCGGAAGATCCTGCGAATTGAGAATGATGGGCCTGTCCGACGAAAGTTTACGGGCGATCCTGTCATTAATGGTGACTGTCACCCCCGAACGTTCGGCAAAACATGAATCGAATGTCGGCAAGGCGGGCGCGAAACCTGCCGCCACGCCGAATGGGGCATTCGCCGAAGTCCCTGAAGCTGACGCGACCAGACATTACCTCGATGCCGTCAACAAGATCATTGGAGACCTGGAAAAGAGTCTGATTCACGTTCACAATTATATCCTGACCGCGACGTATCATGACAATTACGCTGCGAGAATCGAACACCTGCCGGTCGCGGGCGTAAGCACCGACGTCCTCGAATATGGAGGCCGAGTCAGTGCCCGATTGCGAGGTCTCGCCGCGTCTCTAAGAGGTGTCGCGGTGACCGTCAACGCCCAGCAGGGAACTCTGGTTTATAACACGACTGTGACTCCTGGGGCTTCGTACCGACGTTATGGCGTCTGGGGTGGCCGGGGCTATCGTCCCCCCACGTTTAAGGTCACCAGTAACCTGCAGGCGGTTCGCGAACGTCAGGCGGCAGCCGTGATCAAAGGCCAGAAGCAGCGCGAGGATATTTGGAATCTGATCCGCGATGATCGAAATTCAATGATCCGCAAAGTGCAATAAGCTGAATTGGCCGCGACTGTTGCTTCCAGCCACCCAATGTGAGCGGAAATGGCACATTGTGCAAGTTGTGTTGAGACAATCTGGCTCGCTGCACACGTTGGTCGGACAATATCTTCTGCAAAAATCCACCTGACTCCAGAATGTTGGGATTTGGCACTCCCTTTGCCATAACTGAGCACGCGTGAAGGGAATTCACGAGCAACATGGTGTTGATCGAAGTTTCCTTGTTGGAATACGATGGCTCGAATGAGCCCGGAGAGACAACGATGAATTTGCGACGAGCTGGTCTTTCGATGGCTGGAATGTGTCTAATCCTGACTGGGGCATTGGTTGTGGCGCAGGACGATCCGAGCCTGCGTGCCGGGCGGAAAATTTTGGGTGACGATCAAGAGGGACACCACGCCGTGCTGTATCAGAATCATGCCCGCGATTACGTGCATCTGGTATACTACAACGGCAATTCGGAAAAAGGGCTGACCCCGGTTCAAGCTGAAAACTACATCAGTCAAGCCAAGAAAAATCTGGATCTAAGCAATAAGTCGCTCTCAAATATCCAGGCTGGTCACCCTAACGATCCGAAGGTGAAGACGTCGATCGCGAGTATTCAGGCGCATCACGCGAAGGTCATCGCCGATTGTGACGTGGTCCATGCCGAGTGCGTGAAGCCGAAAAGCGATCCCGCTAAAATTAGCGACGGATGTGTGGATATTTCAGAGCAACTTCAGGCCGCTCAAAACGAAACCAATGCCCTCCTGAAGTATCTGAAGGTGGACAAGTTGCCGGCTCCGCGCAAGTTGGCCAAATCCGCCGCGAAATAAAGCTCTGATTGTCGAATTACTATAGAGACTGAATTCGCTCAGCGTATGCAGGGCAATTCGAGGCAACAATCGCGACCTTCGCGAAAATCATTCCCCAATTGATCGGATCGAGTCGCGCTCTTCGATTCGTTCGTTGTCCGTCAGTAATAGGGTTACTCGGATCCTATGAGGCCGACAGACAATCTGGCGAGCGGTGGGTGTAAGCCCACTGGTTCCTCGATTTTTTGTCTAATAGTAAGCGAAACAAGTCGGTCGAGTTGTTTTGCTTTGACTATTCGGTGATCGAGAGACTTTCATTCGTGTTTTGAACACTAGTAATCGCTAATTTACGCTAATCAGGATTCCATTCCGCAAGGGTCGTCAGTTAACACAACTACGACTTTCTTTGTCTCTATTAGCGTTCGTTAGTGCAGATTAGCGTTCCACCTTCTGTTTTCCAGGGTTATGCGTGATGGCGAGTGGAAAACACATTCGTAATGGAATCAACTTGCTGGCTTTACCGCACATAGCGTTGTCTTGAAATTAATCAACTTAACTTGGTACTTCGCCTAAGTCTCTGGCCTGTGCAGTGTAGGGCAGATGACAACTGTCCTGTCGCCTGCAAGAGTCTTCTTCAATCGTCGTCAGACATGATCTAGCAGCCGTGCCCAAGCCAGATGGTTTTGGGCGATGGCTGACCGATTGCTGCATCCAAATGACTTTAGTGCGATGACACGTGCGGCTCGATCTCGTCTTCGATGACACTGGATGGCCAGAATCGGTCGGTCAAGCCCTGAATCACGTAGAAGAACACGGGCGTCAGGAAGATGCCGAATAGTGTGACTCCCAGCATTCCCGCGAACACCGCCGTCCCGAGTGTCTGCCGCATTTCGGCGCCGGCACCCTTACCAATTACCAGTGGTAACACGCCGAAGATAAACGCGAGCGACGTCATAATAATCGGCCGCAGTCGCAAGCGACACGCTTCAAGAGTTGCCGTGCGAATGTCGGCACCGGCGCTGCGTCGAGCCCGCGCGAATTCGACGATCAGAATGGCATTCTTACAGGCCAGACCGACCAGCACGACGAATCCAATTTGTGTGAAGATGTTGACTTCCATCTCGGCAAATGAAACGCCCGCGATGGAGCACAGCAGACACATTGGTACCACGAGAATGACCGCCAGCGGTAGCGACCAGCTCTCATACTGAGCCGCCAGAACCAGGAACACCAGGACGACAGCCAGCACGAATGCAACAAGCGCCGTATTGCCCGCCATCTGTTGCAGGAAGGCCAGTTCGGTCCATTCCACTTCCATCGATGGTAACAAATTGTCTCGCGTGACTTGCTCCAGTTTCGTGATGGCTGCACCTGAACTTCCGCCCGGTGCGACATCAGCATTGATGGCCACTGACGGATACAAGTTGTAGCGCGTGATCAGAACTGGACCATTTACCTCGCGAACCGCAGAGACCGAAGCCAGCGCGGCCATACTGCCGTTCGCTGTCTTCATCTTAGTTCGCAGCAGATCGTTCACCTGCATGCGGTGCTTGGTATCGGCTTGAATGACGACCTGCCAGGTTCGGCCAAACCGATTGAAGTCGTTGACGTACAGCGAACCAAAATTGACCTGTAAATCGTCATACACTTCCTGCAGCGAAACGCCCATCCGCTGTGCGGCGACGCGGTCCAGATCGAGCGACAGCCAAGCTGCATCCGCACGAAAACTCGTAAACAATCCCCGCAGTTCGGCGGTCTTCGAGCCTTCATCAATGATATTCTCGCCAACATTCTGCATCGCCTGCAGCCCGTTGTCGCCGCGATCTTCGACCATGATCCGGAACCCACCCGCGCTTCCCAGTCCGTCGATCGGGGGCGCCCCGGCAACTTCAACCTGCCCTTCACTGACCTCCTGCTCCAGCAAAGTTCGAAGTTTGTTGGCAATCACGTTACTCGTTAGACCATGCGGCGTCCGTTCATGAAATTCTTTCAGCATCACGTACATCGAGCCAAAGTTGGGCGCATTGGCGCCCATTAGTATCGATTGCCCCGTAATTGCAACGGTGTGCTCGACCCCATCCGCTTTGCCCACCAGAGCTTCAATCCGACGCAACACTTTGCCCGTCCGCTCCAGCGAGGCGCCGTCAGGCAATCGCAGGTTGATTAACAGGTATCCTTTATCCTGTGCGGGAATGAATCCTGTCGGTGTCTCCACGAAATAACGCTGCGTTTCGTACAACAGTCCGCCGTACAGGACCAGCACGAGAAATGCGAGTCGTAATGACCAGCGAACGGTCCCGACATAAGCCTCCGTGACCCAGTTAAAACCAATATTGAAACCGCTGAAGAACTTGCTCAATATGAGATTCAGGAACCTGCTGCAGGCCCAGCTGATTGCCAGTCCGCCGATCAGTGTGATCCACTGAGCATATTCTGCATAGCCCGCGATACGAGGATCGGCGTTATCTGCCATCCAGGTCTGCAGGAGGGGAGTCAGGAAGTGCCAGGCCGCCCAGCCACCGGCCAGCACAATACCGGGCCGCGGCAACGGATCGTGAGTTCGCTGAGACTTGTCTTTCAGGAGCAAGACTGCCAGGGCCGGGCTGAGTGTCAGCGAATTGAAGGCGGAAATGACTGTCGACACTGAAATTGTGACGGCGAACTGTCGGAAGAATTCGCCCGTCACCCCTGAGATGAATGCGCACGGGACGAACACGGCTGACAACACTAGTCCCACCGCGATGACCGGACCGGAAACTTCCTCCATGGCTCGGATGGCGGCGTCACGCGGAGTCATTCCATGCTCAATGTGGTATTCAATCGATTCAACCACAACGATGGCGTCGTCGACCACGATTCCGATCGCCAGCACCAGTCCGAAGAGTGTCAATGTATTCAAACTGAAACCGAACGCGGCCATCGCGCCGAACGTGCCGACGACTGCAACGGGGACCGCGAACAAGGGAATCACGGCCGCACGCCAGCCTTGCAGGAAGACGAGGACCACGATGGCCACCAGCAGTACGGCGTCGCGTAAGGCGTTAAAAACTTCGTTGACCGATTCCTGAATGAAGGGAGTCGTGTCATACACAATGGAATAGTCCACACCGTCCGGGAAACGGCCACGTAGTTCGTCCATTTTTTTACGAACCTGGTGTGCGGTATCCAACGCATTCGAACCCGGTAATTGATACACCGACAACGCGACGGAGGGACTGCCGTCGAGCGAGCAGGCCTGATCGTACCCGAGAGCACCCAGCTCAGATCGGGCAATGTCCTTCAGACGGGTCGTCCGGCCAGTTGCGTCGGTCTTAACGACGATGTTATCGAATTGCGCCTCATCGACCAGACGCCCCAGGGTGGTCATCGTGTACTGAAAAACTTGACCGTCCGAGACCGGCGGCTGGCCGATCTGACCGGCAGCCACCTGTGTATTCTGCTGTTCGATCGCATGGACAATATCATCCGCAGTAACATTTCGGATCGCCGATCGCTCCGGGTCGATCCAGATTCGCATGCTGTAATCGCGCCGGCCCAGGAACGAGATATCACCGACGCCAGATAATCGTGATAGTTCGTCTCGCAGCTGGATCGTCGCATAATTGCTGAGATACAGATTCGATCGGCTTTCGTCTGGTGAGAACAAATTAACGATCATCAGCACCGTGGGTGACTTCTTCTTGACCGTCACACCCCGTCGGCGAACGAGTTCCGGCAGTACTGGCTGCGCCAAAGCGACTCGGTTCTGCACCAGCACCTGGGCCAGGTTGAGGTCCGTATCCGATCGGAAGGTGACGGTCAGCGTATAGACGCCGTCATTGGTACATTGCGACGACATATACATCATGCCCTCAACGCCATTGACCTGCTGTTCAATCGGTGAGGCGACAGTGTCCGCGACAACCTGGGCATTGGCGCCAGGGTAAACCGCAGAGACTTCGACCGTGGGGGGCGTGATTTCAGGGTATTGAGTGACCGGCAATGTGAAGAGCGCGATCCCGCCTGCCAGCGTGATGACAATCGACAGCACGGATGCGAAAATGGGGCGATCAACAAAAAAACGGGAAAACATGGCAAACGATCTTTTGGTAGGACAGGTTTTCCACCTGTCCGAGCTCAGGAAACGGACAAGTTGAAAACCTGTCCTGCTACAAAACTTAACAACCTCCGAAAGACTCGCCTGCAGGGCATCTTAACTGTCTACTCAACGGACTATTTTGAAGATGCTTCCGACACCAGCTGCTCTTCGGTTTGACCGCCCTGCTCTTTTCCCTTGGTCAGCGTATACGCGTCGATGCCCAATGTCGGTAATTTCGCAACGGTGGTCGGTGGTGGAGGGGCGATACCTGGCGGCGGCATGACGGCCGGATGTTTGGATGTTCGCCGCCGTGTGGCATCGGCGAGCTTGCGCCACTGAATCATTCCCAGTCTTACGAACAGGCGCAGACTCAAAACTTCCAGGAACACCCGATTGATGGCGCGCAATCGCGGGTTGGCAAATAGCTGCCACTCAGTGACTTGATCGATCAGATAAAAGAAGACAGGAGTCAGCAGGATTCCGAACAATGTCACGCCCAGCATGCCACTAAAAACGGCCGTTCCCAGTGCACGCCGCATTTCGGCGCCGGCTCCGTGCGCCACGACCAGCGGCAGAACTCCCAGAATAAACGCGAACGACGTCATCAAAATCGGACGCAATCGCAGCTCGCAGGCGCGAAGTGTCGCTTCCCGGCGTTCGGTGCCCTGATCACGTTCCAGCTTGGCGAATTCAACAATCAAGATCGCATTTTTACAGGCCAGCCCAATCAGCACTACGAACCCGATTTGTGTAAAGACATTAATGTCCATGCTCGCCATCCAGACTCCCGCGATGGAGCACAGCACGCACATCGGCACGACCAGAATTACCGCGAGTGGCAACGACCAGCTCTCATACAACGCCGCCAGCACCAGGAACACGAACATCACCGACAGCATGAAGACCAGCAGGCCGGTGTTCGACGCCATGCGTTCCAAAAACGTGATTTCTGTCCACTCGAAAGACATATTCGCTGGCAATTCCCGCCGCGCGACGTCCTCCATGGCGGCGATGGCCTGCCCAGAACTGAATCCTGCCGCCGTATTGCCATTGATCGCCGCCGAAGGGTACATGTTGTACCGCGTCAGCACGAGTGGTCCGCTGATGTATTTGATGGACGCCAGGCTGCCTACGGGGACCATGTAACCCCGTGCATTACGGACCTTCAGTTTCTTGACGTCTTCGACTTCATCCCGGAACTTGGAGTCCGCCTGAACGATGACTTGCCAAGTCCGTCCGAAGCGGTTGAAATCGTTCACATACCGCGAACCGAGATAGGCCTGCAGTGTACCGAACATTTCATCCAGGCTGACACCCTGCTTCAGGCATTGATCGCGATCGATGTCGACGAATAATTGCGGTGAATTCGCCTTGTAGATCGAGAACAATCCGGTCAAACCGTCGACTTTGTTGCCCTTGTCGACCAAGCCGAGGGTCTGTTCTTCGAGGGCCATCAATCCGCCGTCGCCTCGGTCTTCCACCATGAATTTGAAACCACCCGCGCGACCCAGACCGTTTACCGCAGGTGGTGGAAAGACGTTGATCGTCGCTTCGGGAATTTCTGCGGCATACCGCTTTCGCAAGTTGGCGACAATATCGTCACTGTGCATTCCCTTATGGCCGCGTTCATCGAAGTTCTTCAAGATGATGAACATCGAACCGAAATTGGAGCCATAGGCACTCAGAATGAAGGAATTTCCCGCCACCGAATTGACGTTCTTGACACCTGGTGTCTCACGAGCAATCTTCTCAATCTTCGCGACGACTTCCCGTGTCCGTGTGGACGACGCCGAATCGGGCAGCTGGACGCTGGCGATCAGATAGCCTTTATCCTGGCTGGGTATAAATCCTGTTGGCAGTTGTCCGTAGCCCCAATACGTCAAATACAGCAGTCCGCCATAAACGACCAGGACTAATGTGGGAACACGCAGCAGTTTGCCGACGGTCCAGGTGTAAGCCGTTGTGGAGTGGCGGAAGCCCATATTGAACAGGCGGAAAACCCAACCGAACAGCAGGTCGATCAGCCAGGTCAGGGGATCTCGCTTCGCCGTTTTCGGGCGTAACAAAATTGTCGCCAGGGCCGGACTGAGCGTGAGTGAGTTAATCGTCGAAAGAATTGTCGAAACCGCGATCGTCAATGCGAACTGGCGGAAGAACTGACCGACGATTCCGGAAATGAACGCACAGGGGATGAAGACGGCGGATAACACCAGGCCGACCGCGATGACTGGACCTGAAACATCGTCCATGGCGCGAATCGCAGCCTGGCGTGGTGAAAATCCCTTGGCAATATAGTGTTCCACGGCCTCGACGACGACGATGGCATCATCGACAACAATGCCGATCGCCAGCACGAGTCCGAATAACGTGAGATTATTCAGACTGAATCCGACCAGGAACATCACCGAGAATGTGCCGACGATGGCCACCGGGACTGCGATCAAAGGAATAATGGCCGCGCGCCAACCCTCGAGAAAGATCAGAACAACGAGTGCGACGAGCAACACGGCATCGCGCAGAGCTTTGAAAACCTCTTGAATCGATTCCCGAATAAACGGCGTCGTGTCGTATCCGATCTCGTATTCAACGTCTTCTGGAAAATCCTTTGACAACTTGGCGACAGTCGATTTGACCAGATCGGCAGTCTCTAGCGCATTGGCATCGGGCAGCTGGAAAATCGCCAGTCCCACGGTCGGTTTACCGTCAAACCGGTTGTTGATGTCTTCGCTTCGTGCATCGAGTTTCGCGTAGCCAATGTCCTTGATGCGAATCACCCGGCCATCCGGCGTCTTTCGCAGGATGATGTCTTCAAATTCTGTTGCTTCAACCAGTCGTCCATGAATACTGAGTGGAATTTGTAACAGTTGGCCGTCGGTTGCCGGCGGCTGACCGATCTGCCCAATTGCCGGCTGGACGTTTTGCTGACGGATGGCGGTCACCACATCATTCACTGACAGATCGCGCGCGGCAAGACGCTGTGGGTCGACCCACACTCGCATGCTATAGTCTCGTTGCCCGAAGACTAGGACTTCACTGATTCCCGGTAACCGCGCCAGTTCGTCTTTGACCCGCAAAACCGCATAGTTGCTGAGATAAACCTGGTTGTATCGGCCGTGGGGCGAATTCAGGCTGACGGTCAGCAGGATGTCGGGAGACCGTTTCTTAGTAATAACGCCCGTCTGGCGGAGCACTTCGGGAAGCTGAGGGAGTGCCAGACTGACGCGGTTCTGGACCATCACCTGCGCCAGATTGAGATTCATGCCTGGCTTGAATGTCACCGTCAAGGAATACGAACCATCGCTCGTACTCTGGGAAGACATGTATAACATGCCCTCAACACCGTTGACTTGCTGCTCGATCGGCGCGGCGACCGTTTTGGCCACGACTTCTGCACTCGCGCCGGGATAATTGCAATCGACTTGAACAGTGGGAGGGGCGACGGGGGGATATTGCGCGATGGGCAAACTGAACACGGCGACGCCACCCGCCAGGGTCATCAAGATGGAGATGACCGTCGCGAAAATCGGTCGGTCGATAAAGAACCGTGAAATCACGAGGATTTTCCTGTGGCGAAGTTCTTGTTCAAATCTGCCCGCTGGCGCTGTGGACAATTCGAGGGCTTTCGCACTGGCGCCCAATTGCATTCACGTTGCAACCAGGATCCTGAGCGGCACGGCGCTAGCCGCCGGTTTTTGCGATCAAAACACAGGTGGCTAACGCAAATTACAATTGACCTGTCATGTCACAATCCCAAAGCCTTTAGACTCTTCGACTCTAATGTTTACTGGCAATCGGATTCTCGACCGGTTTCGCTGTTTCTGTCGTCTTCACGGCGCCAGATTGTTTCTCCGCTGGTGTTTTGTCCTTTTCAGCCGGTTGCTGGGCCGCCGGAGTTTTGATGTACGGTTTGGCGGCGACTAACGTTTTCGGGCGAATCCGCTGCAAACCCGTGACGACAACTCGATCTTCCAGTTTCAGTCCCGAGCGGATCACGCGCCGGCCTTCCGTCACCCAGCCTACATCGACCCGGCGATATTCGATTTCGTTATTGGCATTGATGATATAAACGTATCGCTGGCCCTGATCAGAGCCCAGGGATTCTTCCGGAATCATCAACGCCGGTTCCTGTGGGCCGACGGGAACTCGCAATCGCACGAACATACCGGGTGAAAGCAGCAGATTTGGATTTTCGATGGCGACGCGCGAACGCAGAGTGCCGGTTCCCGGATCAATCTGATTGTCAACCCAGTTGATCTTGCCGTGCAGTGAAAAGTTCTCTTCACCAGCCAGCGCGACTTCCACCTTCGCTTCGAAATCAGGAGCCGCCTTGAGTTTGCCCTGCTCGACCGATCGCCGCATCTGCAAAATCGTGCGTTCATCGAAATCAAAATAACCATAGATCGGACTCGGGGCGACAATTGTGGCGAGTACCGTCATGTCTGCCTTGACCAGGTTGCCTGGGTCCACCTGCCGGCGATTGATTCGGCCGGAAAAAGGAGCCCGTACTTTGGTGTAGGTGACGTTGATTTTCGCCTGATCGCGTGCCGATTCCGCAGCGGCCTTCGAAGCCTCAGCTTCTTCCGTTTGATAGGTGAGTGTTTCCAACTCTTCCTGGGTGATGGCTTTCGTGCGAATCAATTTCTCCGAGCGTTGCAGCTGGAGTTTCAGGCCCTGCATGTGAGCATGCATCTGCTTAACCGTCGCTTCGGCCTGAGCCAGTGACGCAAGGAATGGGCTATCCTCAATTTCGAACAGCACGTCGCCCTCTTTGACGTCGGCACCGTCCTGAAAATTGGCTTTCGCCAGATATCCACTCACGCGGGCATGGATTTCGACAGTCCGCGATGAGGTTGTTCGGCCGCTGAATTCTTCATGCTGCGTCACGGTCTGGGTCGATGGCCTGACGAAAAATACCTCGGGCGGCGGTGGATCTGCGGCAGCCACGGTTTTCTTCTGACAGCCGCTCAATGCGAGACACATGAGCAAGCAAACCTGCATGCACGCTACCGCGCCGCTTGGACGAGCTGAAAAGTAGTGCAACATGGGGCAGATCCAAACTTTGCGAGTGGGGGCAAGCTGCTGCGAGGCGGGAGGTTGTATCAGTCGTCGCGAGATTTCTGGAATCGTCACGTCCATATTAGTACCGCCTTGGCAAAACTCGCCGGCGACATCAGCCGCAACGCGCGAACGTTGCGATTTCGATTCATCATAGGTCCGAATCGGGAGATTGGCCCGGATAACTGGGGAGGATGCGAAGAAAATCTGCCGCACCTCCGAATCCGACCGGTCATTCGAAGGGGTTGACTGACCGGTCAGTCAGGTCTATTGTAGTACACAACCGAGTCCTTTCAATCCCTTTTAGACACACAGATTATCCGAAAGTTCGGAATCCGGCGAAATAGGGAATTTGCCTCATTGTTTTTCTTACGGTTTGGTAAGAAAATCATCACGAGTTGAAGTACGCCTATCGAACGGCATTCAACTTAAGGGCTCGGCGTGCTGGTCGAATCATTACCGTGCACCTCAATATTCTCACGATATAGCGTTGCGTCATGTCAGACTGTTCTGAAATTCCGACCAATCGCGCCCAGAAGCGTTCTGAAAGACATCAGACGATTGTGGAAGCCGCTGCCGCATTATTTGCCGAGCTCGGCTATTCCGATTGCGAAATGGAACGCGTTGCCAGCACTTTGAGCATCGGGAAAGGAACGCTCTATTTGTATTTTCCCGGCAAACAAGAGTTGTTCTATGCCTGTGTTGACTGGGGAATGACCAAGCTGAATTGTGCCTTGCGATCCGCGATGGAAAAGGTCGACGAGCCGTTTGAGAAAATAGGACAGGCGTTTCGAGCCTATCTGGTCTTTTTTGAAGATCACCCGCAATTTGTGGAACTGTTGCTGCAAGAACGAGCGATCTTCAAAGCCAGAAAGCGGGCCACCTACTTCGAACACCGCGATGCCAACCGCCCCTTCTGGCGCGAACTCTATGCCGGGTTGATCACGTCTGGACGATTGCGGTCGGACTTACCCCTCGAACCACTACTGGACACGATTGGAAATCTGCTTTATGGCACGATGTTCACAAATCACTTCATTGGCCGGAAGACATCCCTGGATGATCAATACCGGACGCTGATGGAAGCCGTGTTTCGCGGTTTACTGAGTGATTCCGAACGCGCCACATGGCAGCTGCCCGATGTGAAGCGGTAAGCGTTCTACAAAGTAATAGTAGTCAAATTCGGCAGGCCGACACGCCGGCCTGCTGTCGCCCAGGCTCTGGTTCGTTTTCTCATCTGCGAAATCTGCGTCATCTGTGGATGATAATCTGTTTGAGACTTTCTGAATATCAGACTGTTCATTCGGCGAAACCGCGGAACTCTCCATCAATCCAGTGACGTTCGCATTTCACGTATGGTGCGTGCGAAATCTCAAATTCGAAACCTCAGATTTCAGCTCAATTCAAAATCGTAGCACTCGACAAGCCCTCTCTGTGGCTCTGTGTCGTGGGTTCCTCTGCCTGGAACTTCAATCTTTGTCAGAGTCATCTTTCCGAATTTCGAAATTCACCTCCCGGGTTTGTTGAACTTCTCCGTGGCTTATGGTTATGATTTGATCCGTGGAGAGCGAGCTGGCAGTGTCATTCCTGCGCTCCGTATGCATTGGAGCGGATGCGAAATATGTCATCCCAGCAACGAAATAACCGAATTCAATGGGCACGCAGGCTGATTAGCCTGGTCGTGCTCATCGGTATTTTGGGATCATTCGTGCCACTGCCGGCTGGGTTGGGATTGGGAAATTCCAAGGATTTATCGCAACCGTTTCCATGTCAGTATCGCGCCTGCGGTTGCCGGTCTGCGGAACAGTGTTGGAAGCGATGTTGCTGTTTTACCAACTCTCAAAAAGTCGCCTGGGCCAAATCCGAACAGGTCGACTTGCCCGTCTTCGTGGTGAACGCTGCGAAGTTCGAACAGCAGGTTGCTAATCAGAAGAAACAGTGCTGTCGTAGTCAGACGACGTGTGATGACAAAGCGTGCGACGTCAAGTCTCACCCTTCAGAGCATCCGTCCCAGGCAACCGCGGCGCGACAGTCTTCGCCGGTCACCCCGGTGACCGTCACGTCTGCTGATTCCACACTCCCGAAACAGATTCGCGCGCATCAGCGTCCAGGAGCGGATTTCGTCATCGGCGTGCTGGTGATGCAGTGTGAGGGCCAGGGCTGGTTTTGGAATTCACTCCCCTGGTCCATTCTTCCGGAGCTTCCTGAAGTGATTCTGCCTCAGGATCAGTTGGGTGAACGTGCTGTCGTCTATTCTGAGTCTCACCAGGCGCAGTCACTTCGGCCCCCCGTGCCGCCGCCTCGTTGTGTGCGTGCTGCTTTTGTTGCTGTCTGACTTCTCTCGAAGTCTGAGTCCGTGAAGGATCAGTTTCGGCTGCGTTCACTGAACGCCCCGAGCTGATGATCCTGCGCGGCTCGTGCTAGCACGCTCACGCGGGCCTTGGGCTCGCTCTCCACAAAGCCGGTTCGTAAGCCTGCCGTGAGCGTGCCACCATGCGCCGCGAGGATTTGAAATCCGACTGATACACCCACCTGCTGGAACAACATAAGACATGCCTCAACAATTCAAAGAATCGCTCTCGAGGCGACGGCGTGGTTTCACGCTGATCGAACTCCTGGTCGTAATCGCGATCATCGCTATTCTGATTGCTTTGCTGTTACCCGCCGTGCAGCAGGCTCGCGAAGCGGCACGCCGATCGCAGTGCCGAAATAATTTGAAGCAGCTTGGCCTGGCGATTCAGAACTATGAATCGAGTCATCGGATTTTCCCACCGGGCCGGCTGAACTTTCCGATGGTTTTCTCGGCCCACGCGCAGTTGATGCCCTACATCGAACAGGGCTCGCTGGCCACGTTGATCGATTATAAGACGGCCCCCGTTTTTGCACCGGCTCCATCGCCACCCGCTCAAAATGATATTGCGATGCGAGTCAAAATCGCGCTGTTTCTTTGTCCCAGTGATTCAGGCCAGGTTCCCGGTTCCGATTTTGGACCGACGAACTACGTTGCGTCAGTGGGAAGCGGGATTGGAACGAGCAGTTCGATCAAGACCGGCGACGGTGTGATGTTCTCCGGTTCGGCAATTACTTTCGCCGCTGTCACCGACGGCATGTCGAACACGGTCTGTTTCAGTGAGCAGACATTGGGACTCGGCGGCAATCCGTCTTCCGGTGCGGGAGGCCCCGCCGCCAATCCACGATTTGAAGTCCTGGAATTGACCGGTGCGACGGTCACAACCGACGCCTCGTGTGTCGCTTCCAGCGGAGGGAACTGGAACGGAACGCGAGGTGCAAAATGGATGAACGGCCATTATGGCGACACGCTCTATAATCATTATTACAGTCCCAACTCGGCCCAGTTCGATTGTGGCAACGTCAGCCACAATTTCGCCCAAACAGCAGCTCGCAGCCGACACACGGGCGGAGTCCATGCGGCATTGTGCGACGGCAGTGTCCGCTTCGTCAGCGACAATGTAAACCGCACCATCTGGCAAGCCCTGGGAACCAGGGGCGGAGGAGAAATCCTGGGTGATTTCTGAGACCAAGTGGTTGTCAAGCAACCTGATTTTTCTTCAGGCGATGTCTCGCCGTGACTCGCAGTCGAAGAGCTTTTTAATAGCCGTTCAGGCAAACTCTTCGACGTACCAGTTTTTGCCCGGTTCTATGGGACGCAATTGTGCAATTGGCGATCCCGGTGTCGGGCTTGAAGTAAGGCACTCATACTGACGAGCTCGCGCGGATTTGGTTTTGACTGCAGATGAAAAGAGTACCAATTTGGCGGCGATTTGCGGTTACAGTAGCGTGGCAATTCACTTGGATCTAGCCGTTAGCATCGCACATTTTGTCACTTGTAATTGCTTCGATCCTGCGGAAACCTGGCTCATAATAGTCAACTGGCTCAAGACATTCGCGAGGCCTGCCGTGGCGAGATCGCCGCCATTGACGAAAGTGTATAGCTACGCACCGGTAACAACCCAGAAACCGTCGCAAAGAAGTAAGCCAATTGTGGATAAAAACAGAAGAGGCCCGGAGCACAAGAGTACTCCGGGCCGCAGCATTTCAAATTGGACAGGTTTAAAGAAACTTCAGCCTTGGAATGAGGACCGAGCTCATTGGGGACCGGCGATTACTTGCACGAATTCTTGGCTGGTGACGGACAATTGTTTTTGTTGCTTCCGCCATTCTTATGGCTTCCGCCATTCTTATGGCTTCCGCCATTCTTGCTGCTTCCCCCGTTGCAGGCCTTGTTGCTGCCGCCATTCTTATTGCTGCCGCCATTGCAGGCCTTGTTGCTGCCACCATGGTTGCTACCGCCGTGGTTGCTTCCGCCGTGGTTGCTGCCCCCACAGGTATTGCTTCCGCCGTTGCTGCAGCTGGAGTCGCCGCCCCAGGCATAGGCACAAGGAGCGATACGGTCTTCGAGGCGTTCGATGTGGAAACGTGATTTCTTGGTGGTGTTGCTCATGGCGGCGGACCTTTCTGGCGTGATTAGAACACTGTTGATTTGTGGTTCCCGACTCGGGACCGGATTGGACGGTTTCGAGTGTTTCGGGTCATAATCAACATATAAAGCAGACCGCGTGCCAATTTGTTAAGGATTCTTTCCTTTCGTCGTAATCCTCTATGGCGTAGAATCTTCCAAACTATTCATACGCTTGAGTTGCAGGTGAAGACCGTTGTTGTAAATCAACAGCGTTGTTGTTGGCTGTGGTGCAAATGCAACGAACACCCGTTAATTCGCTTGATCAATCATCCGAAAATGATGGTTTTACGCCTGTTGATTGTGATTAAACCGCGCCGATGAATCGCCTGGCCACACGTTTTAAGAATTTGGCCAATGGTCGTGCACTCACAAGCAAATCACCAACAGGGCTGCCCGTAGAAATCAAAAGTGATTGAATCGTTCGACGTTCACTCAGGATTCGGTTCAGCATAAAATGATCTGACCCTGCGCAGGAATCCATCCAACCCAATGCAAGTTCTTCATGGAAGAGCTTGATATTCATAATCTCAAGTTGAGTTCCGGGCGAATATTTCGCGAGACGCTCGTCATAGGTGATCTTGTATGCAAATGATCCGTGATCGCTGATGAAGTTGCATTTCATTGCGATAGGCGCGCCGTCAAGATACAGGCCTATCAACATCAGGCGCCCTCGAAACAAGGCGCTACGACAAACGTCTTTGAAAAATGTTTTGTCTGCTTCACTGCAGCCCAAAGCTGTTTTTTCCCGTCCTTTCCAACCCGAGCATTCCAAATCCAGAAATTGATCGACCCAGATATCTAGATCGTTGAATTTTCCAAGTTTCCGAAGCTCCAATCGTCCGCAGGCCTCCAATTGTCGCTGACGACGACGCATTTCTTTGCGATTGTGATTCGACATCGCCGATGCGAGATAATTCTCTGCGGACGTGCCCGGCACGAGCATTGCGCGAGTATATTGTTCAGTGATGCAACTCAGTCGATTTTCCTGTCGCAAGATATCGATCAATGCTTTTTGGAATGGACCTTCGCCATGAATTCTGGGAAATTCGAGCAGCGAATAACCATGGTCAGCATTTCGCGCCCAATTGATCACTGTCCGAATGACGTCTTTTGCATGACCAATGCGGACTAATGGAGTGCAAAGAAAACATTGCGGATGTCTCCATAGTTGCAAAATCGGTATCAACGCATCTCGAAATCCAGGCTGTCGGGAAAATGGAAAGACTCCGCAAAGGACTCGTTTGATGTTTCGACCGTGGACATTACGGTACACGAATGCAACTCGCAGGCCCTGATCCTTATCGAATTGTCGGAGCGCGGGAAGCACCATCCAGTGAGAATAGAATGGATTCGGCTCAATTACCGAACGTTCGAGTTC
>JAQGHT010000744.1 GCA_028291565.1 Planctomycetaceae bacterium
CGTAGCTGAAGTCGTGAGACTTCGGGTGAGTGTCTTGAATCGGCCAAATGTGAAATTTGAAATCTGCAGACCCGCCCCCAAATCAGGGACTTCCGAATATTGCATGCTTCGAAGTTCGCCATTCAGATTTCGCGAGAGTGCTGGATTTCATCCAGAATCGCCCGACCCTCGCCACCGCCCGCTTTTGACTCAATATTTGGCCTCTGTCGCACTGTATGAATTCCGACTTCTAAAGAAGACGTTCAAACTATGAATCCGGATACGCCTTGGCAGTCCGCTCCCGTCCCGCAACCTCCGGCGCTTGAGGAAAGTGCGACTTTTGACCGGCATGTCCTGGAGTATATCCACCGGGCGGCTGAGCAGGGTTTGTACGAAATTCGGGGACTCGGAGCCAAACGTAAGCTGCCGACCTTCGATGATCTCGTATTTTTGACGGCGTCGGCATCGCGGTATCCCCTGGAAGGTTATCGCGAACGATGCCTCACCAAGACGATCCTGGGGACTCGGCATGCCAAACAACCCTTGGAACTCGAAATCCCGATCACCATTGCGGGCATGAGCTTTGGTGCCCTCTCGGCGAATGCCAAAGAAGCCGTAGGCCGGGCCGCAACTGCGTCCGGAACGTCCACCACGACGGGTGATGGTGGCATGACGCCCGAAGAACGCCAGGCCTCGAAGCACCTGGTTTATCAGTGTCTGCCTTCTCGCTACGGCTTTAATCCCAATGATTTGCGGAAAGCGGACGCGATTGAACTCGTGATCGGACAAGGTGCCAAGCCGGGTGGTGGCGGGATGTTGCTGGGGCAGAAGATCAGCCCTCGGGTGGCCGGAATGCGGACTTTGCCGGAAGGCATCGATCAACGGTCCGCCTGCCGGCATCCTGATTGGACGGGGCCGGATGACCTGACAATTAAAATCAATGAATTGCGTGAGATCACCGACTGGAAGGTTCCCATTTACGTCAAGATGGGGGCGACTCGAGTTCGTGAAGACGTCAAGTTGGCAGTCAAAGCGGGTGCGGATGTCGTCGTGATCGACGGCATGCAGGGCGGAACGGCCGCCACGCAACAAGTTTTTATCGAACACGTAGGCATTCCGACACTCGCTGCCTTACCGCTGGCTGTTGAAGCCTTGGAAGAAATGGGTGTGTTTGGTGAAGTTCAATTGATTATCTCGGGCGGAATTCGCTCCGGTGCCGATGTGGCGAAAGCACTGGCCTTGGGGGCAGACGCGGTCGCCATTGGACAAGCTGTGCTGATGGCACTCGGTTGTAACAGTGCGACTTACCATCAAAACGGCGAGGACGTCTCGACCGTCGCCGACTACCAGCAGCTCCAGACTGCTCCCGGCTATTGTCATCACTGTCATACTGGACGGTGTCCGGTCGGGATTACGACCCAGTCACCCGATTTGGAAACTCGGTTGGAGCCCGCTTGGGGCGAGCGGCGGCTGAAAAACTATCTGCAGGTGCTGACAATGGAACTGACGACTCTCGCTCGGGCGTGTGGTAAATCCAACGTGCACCATCTGGAACGAGAAGACCTCGTCGCGCTCACGATCGAGGCTGCCGCCATGGCCAAAGTGCCGTTGTGCGGAACGAGTTGGATTCCAGGAAAAACGTTGGGATGAAGTAGGGTGGACACTCTTGTCCGTCCCGAGTTGCAGCCGGAAGTCGAGAGACAGAGGGAAGAAGAGCAGTTTCGTCGAAGTGTTTTTGTTTTTTTGGGCCAAAGTATAATTGCGAACGTCGCTTGGATCGGACGGACAGGAATGTCCATCCTACAGGAAAGGGACGAGACTGATGATTGATCGTGAGCAGATTCGCGCGCAGATGAAGCAGGACGGGATCCGCTTCATTGTGGTTCAGTTCGTCGATTTGCATGGATCCGCGAAAGCGAAACTGGTTCCGGTAGAGTGCTTTGACAGCATGATCGATTCCGGAGCGGGGTTTGCCGGCGGGGCCGTTTGCGGTGTGGGCCAAGGGCCGCATTCGCACGATTTGATGGCCCGCATCGACATCACGACTTATACACCGCTTCCCTGGCAACCTGATACAGCGCGATTCGCCGCTGATTTGTATGTGGATGGTTTGCCACATCCGTTTTGCCCACGCAACAATTTAAAACGCGCGCTGCGGCACGCGGCTGACGCCGGGTATGTGTTCAATGTGGGCATGGAACCCGAATTCTTTCTGGTCACGCGCGATGCGAATGGAGCCATCAGCCCCTGGAATCCCGATCGCGTCGATACGCTGCGAAAACCCTGCTACGACTTTCGTTCCATGTCGCCGGCGATGAATTATCTGCAGGAATTAACGATCGCTTTGAATCGTCTCGGCTGGAACTGTTACCAGGCCGACCATGAAGACGCGAACGGACAATACGAGGTGAACTTTGAGTATGCGGACGCCTTGACGACCGCGGATCGAGTCACCTTCTTTCGCATGATGAGTTCCCAATTGGCGAAGAAGTATGGTGCGATTGCCACACACATGCCCAAGCCGATGACCGATCAGACAGGCAGCGGCCTGCATGTCCATTTTCATCTGGCTGACCGGGATTCTGGCGACAACATTTTTCTTAGTCAGACCGATCCTCAACTTCTGGGGCTGTCACCACTAGCCTATCATTTCCTGGGTGGAATTCTGCAGCATGCGCGTGCGTTGTGCGCCGTGACCAGCCCGACGGTCAATTGCTACAAGCGACTGCAAGTGGGCGGGCTGCTCTCGTCACGCTCGGGATTTACCTGGGTTCCGGCGTTTGTCAGTTATGGAGACAACAACCGGACTCAGATGATTCGCACGGCGGGGCCGGGGCATTGTGAAGACCGTACTGTTTCGGCTGGCTGCAATCCCTACCTGGCTCTGGCGGCCTATGTGACCGCGGGATTGGATGGCATCCAGCGAAAACTGGATCCAGGGCCGGCGAACTTCACGAATCTCTACGAACGATCAATTCGTGATATTCGAGAACAAGGCATCAAGTTGTTGCCCCAATCGCTGGCTGAAGCGCTGCAAGAACTGCGCGACGATCCGGTCGTGCTCTCCGGTCTGGGGGCTATCGGCGACGAATTCCTGGCCTTCAAAGAACGGGAATGGAACACTTTCGATCGCAATGTGACCCCTTGGGAAGTGGATAATTACTTGACGTTGTTGTAAACGAATCTGTCTAATAGGATGGACATTGGCTGTAGGACAGGTTTTCAACCTGTCTGTGCTCAGGGGTAGGACAGGTTGAAAACCTGTCCTACCAATTTCTTCCCGGGCTCTTACTTTGATCTAGCCGGGGACCGGTTAAAGAGCGCGGCTGAAAGGCAAACAGGATTCAATGGCAAACCAAGTCTACGATGCAATTGTTCTGGGGGTCGGAGGGATTGGCAGTTCCGTCCTGTCGAATCTGGCTCGAAGAGGCCTCCGCGTACTGGGATTGGACCGTTTTCCTCCCGGGCACAGTCATGGCAGCTCACACGGTGAGACGCGGCTGATTCGTCAGGCGTATTGGGA
>JAQGHT010000764.1 GCA_028291565.1 Planctomycetaceae bacterium
ACCTGACCCCAGACACGCGACTTTGGGCGCTTTCCTTGGCGATAGAGATGACTCTCCTGCCTGAAGTCGATATACTGATCCGTTTGGCGACTATCGTGTGCAGCTTGGCTGAGACCCGGTCGCCAGTTTCGTTTTTCGTGGAACTGTCTCGCGTGTCTGAATCAATTCTTCCAGCAGCCAACCCGCCTTCGCAATCTGAAGATTCCAATTCGCTCAGCGCGGAATCAATTATCGCTCCGGCAATCGCTGGCGATGTTGCCCCTGCCGTGGCTACGGCAGTTGGTGGTTCGGCGAGCACTGACTTGCCGCAATTCTTCTTGAAACCGCGACGGGCTTTGCCATTCTTCGCCCAGCATCCCTGGGTCTTCGAAGGCGCTATCCATCACATCAAGGGGAAACCGCAGCCCGGCGACGAAGTCGAGCTGGTTTCTGATCGCGGCGAATTCATTGCCCGGGGCCTCTATAACCCCGACAGTAATATTGTAGTGCGGCTGTACAGCTGGGACGAGAAGGTCCGGCTCGACGAAGCATTCTGGTCGAAGCGGCTGGACGATGCCTTGTTTCTCCGAAACCACCTTCTCAATCTGACCGATCCGGATGGTGCCGCGCGGTTGGTTTATAGTGAAGCAGACGGTCTCTCCGGATTGATTGTCGACCGCTATCGAGATTGGCTGCTAGTCCAGTTCACAAGCCGTGCATTGGCCGCGCGAAAAGAACTCATCGTGCGTTTGCTGCAGGAAAAACTGAAGCCTGCCGGACTCTGGCTGCGAACCGAAAAAGGGATTCGCGAGGCCGAGAGTCTGGAACTGGCGGACGGATCTTTATCGGGAAATACTCCAGAACGCCCGATGTTCATCCAGGAGCACAATGTTCGCTTCGGTGTCGACATTGTTGAAGGGCAAAAGACGGGGTTCTTCCTGGACCAACGCGACAATCGGCAGCTGGCTGCCCGAGTCTTACGCGGCCCTCGGGTGCTCGATTTGTTTTGTTACTCTGGCGGGTTCTCATTGAATATCGCCAAAGCAGGCCACGCAAAAGAAATTGTCGCTGTCGATGTTTCGGAATCCGCATTGACCATGGCGCGCGCCAATGCAGAATTGAACGGAGTCGGGCACTTGATTCGGTTTGAAAAGGCGGATGCCTTCAAATACATCGAACAGCTGCAAAAGAACGGGGATCGTTTTCACAGTATCATTCTGGATCCGCCCAAAATGGCCCGGCACCGCAAGAGCGTTCCAGAAGCCATCCGCGGTTACGAACGTCTGAATCGACTGGCGATGTTGTTATTGGAGCCCAATGGATTGCTCATGACGTGCAGTTGTTCGGGACACGTCGATCGGATGATGTTCGAAGAAATGCTGGCTGCCGCAGCGGCGGCCGCCGGGCGACGAGTCCAGATCCTGGAAACTCGCGGGCCTTCAGCTGATCACCCAACGTCCGTACATTGTATCGAGAATCAGTATCTGAAGTGTTACGTGTGTCGCGTGTTGCCATAATATGAGCCAGGTGCCATCATGAGTCGTACGATTCGCGTTGGAAATGGGGCCGGATTCTGGGGCGACAATCTTGACGCTCCGCGTCTGCTGGCCGAGGCCGGACGGCTTGATTATTTGACCCTGGAGTATCTCGCCGAATTGACGCTGTCGATTCTGGCCCATCAAAAGTCGCGGAATCCCTGTACGGGATTCGTGACCGACTTTCCCGTGGTCTTGAAGAGCCTGTTGCCTTGCCTGAAACAGCAGCCGCAATTGCGTATTGTCACGAATGGTGGTGGTATGAATCCCACCGCATGTGCCCAGTCGGCAGCGGCCATTCTCGCGGAAGCAGGCTTGCCTGATCTTCGCGTTGCGGCGGTCAGTGGCGATGACATCTTCCCCAAGCTCGATGAATTGACCGCGTCGGGGGAGCAATTCCTGCACTTTGACTCGGGAAAGCCACTCGGCGATTTGCGAGCACAATTGGCCTCAGCAAATGTCTACCTCGGCGCGGGTGGAATAGTCGATGCATTGGAGCAAGGGGCACGAATCGTCGTGACGGGCCGAGTCGCGGATGCCTCGTTGACTGTCGGTCCGGCCGTCCATGAATTTGGCTGGAGTTGGAATGACTGGCCTCGGCTGGCACAGGCCTCGGTAGCCGGACATCTCATCGAATGTGGCGCCCAGGCGACAGGCGGCATGTATTCGGCCTGGACGCCTGAAATCGCACTGGCCAATGTGGGTTATCCCATCGCCGAATTCGACGCGAATGGTCGAGTCGTCATCTCAAAACCCGAGGCCACCGACGGACTGGTATCGCCCGATACTCTGGCGGAGCAACTGATTTATGAAATCGGGGATCCGCAGCACTATCTCACACCCGATGCGGATGCGGATTTTTCGCAGGTCAAATTCCAGCAGTTGGGGCCGAATCAAGTGGAAGTCTCGGGTGCCGCCGCTGGGCCGCCGCCCGAGACCTACAAAGTTTCGATGGCTTATCGGGATGGCTATATGGCAGCGGGAACATTGGTCCTCTATGGTCCCGAAGCCGCAGCGCGTGCTAGAGCCTGCGGCGAGATTGTGCTTCAACGTGTCCGCCGAGCCGGCTTCAATCTGGCTCGGACCAATATTGAATGCCTGGGGGCCGGTCAGGTCCTGCCGGGAATCACGCCGCTCAATGAGGAAGCCCCCGAGGTCTTATTACGCGTGACTGTCCACGATCCCTCACGTGAGGCCGTCGAGCGATTCACGCGCGAATTCTCGCCACTGGTTGGATCGGGCCTGCCCGGAGTCACAGGCTACACCGGGCCGCGTGCCAAACCTTGGCCAGTGCTCGCTTATTGGCCCACGAAAATACATCGCAGCCATGTTCAAGCGAATGTGGTGGTCCATTCGGCTCGAGAATGGTTGAGCTGAAGTCGGTTTATTTTTGTTCACACGCACCGCATTGGGACACTATTCCCCGAAGCTCCGCTTCGCCGCGGGGTCATTGAGATTCGGATCCTGACGAAGGAGTGCTTCGAGGAACTGCGGCCCCATGCAGGGCATGGGACCGAGTCGATCGCCTCCACTACGCCAAGCTCTTCGCGACATTCTGAACAATCTCAAACATCAAATTGAGTGATTCCTGCGACTGTTGTTCGGTGATCACCATTGGCGGGCTGATGCGAATGACATTTCCGGCCAATGCTCCCAGGAGATGAATGCCGATGTTGTCCCGGCCCAGATAACAGGCTTCGACAATCTTAGCGGCAACCTCTTTGTCCGTGGCTTTTCCACATGGGGCACATTGAATTCCGAACACGAGCCCCTCTCCACGGACTTTGACGACGAGCCCCGTTTCCTTTAACCGATTGAGGCCTTCGAAATAGAGCGGCGTTAAACGTCGAGTATGTTCCAGGACATCGGTTGATTCAAATTCATCCAATGTCGCGAGAACCGACGCGCAGCTCAGTGGATTCGCGCTCCAGGTATCCGAGGCTTCACCATATTTCAGGCTGCTCATGATGTCGCCGCGGCCGACCGTCGCACTGACCGCAATTCCATTGCCCAGACCTTTGCCCAGAGCCACGAAGTCGGGTTCGAGACCATAAGCCTCGAATGCGAACATCCGCCCCGTGCGGCCAAAGTTGGCCTGGACTTCGTCCAAAATGAACAGTATGTCGTGCTCGCGGCAGAACTTTTGCAATAATTGCAGATAGGCTGCCGGGGGATGATAGCTGCCCCCACCCCCCAGGTAGGGCTCGGTAATCAGGCAGTTGAGACGCGTGCCATAAATCTGCCAGAGCGCGTCTAATTCCTGTTGATACTGGGAGAGATCGATCACTTGACCGTACTTGGAAACGTCGTCGACTTCCTGCATCGGAAAACTGATGAACTTGACCCGCGGATCCCGTTCGTGATCCTTTTCGGAACCCGTCACGGCGTTGGCCAGGCCTTTCTTACCATGAAATCCATAGCGTGTGGCAATGATCATGTCGCGTTTTTCGTCACGATGCAGGCAGGCCCAGAGGGCTTTCTGGACGGCTTCTGATCCAGATGCCGCCCACATGACCGTGTCCAGACGTTTTCCGCCCGGCCAGGACTGAATGTTTTTCACCAAACGCTCGGTGGCATCGGCTTCGATCGGCGTCATGGCGTTGTACGCAGTCAGCGCGACGCTTTCGACGAATTCACCCACTTTGGCAGTAGGAGGCGAACAGATCTGGCTGGGCCATTGCAGATATTGTGTCAGCCGCTGAAACCAGCGAGTCGGATTGTGCCCCAGATTGGCGACCAGTACGCCGGACGAAAAATCAAACAGTTTGCGGCCTTCCGCTGTCCAGTGAAAAACGCCCGCCGACTTGGCCAGCACGGCCTGAGTCGGTGTAAAGGTGCGTAGCGCGACAGGTTCGCGCTCGGTCAGCGTGGCGCGGACGGAATTGGATTTGTCTTCGCCACGGTGCTGGATCGGCGTCATAAAAAAGGCTCCCAAATTGGATTTGTCCGAAAATTGTGTAATGCTGCGAAATTCCTGGAAAATCGTTGTGAGCGCTGCAACTTTTCAACCAAGTCTCAAAACTTCCAGGAGGTTTTGAAGACGCCGCGGTCCTGATTTCAGAACCGCTAATCGACCGGTTCGAGTTCGACGCCTAAGGGAAATGTCACGGGATGCCTCGCAAACACATCCGGCCCAAATCCCCGTAGCTGATCGCGTTTCAATTCTGCGATTTCCAAGGCGCCAGTCCAAACGATCGCGCGCCCCTGCGTATCAATGATCTGGGCCAAATCATTACCACGCTCCAGGCTGTAACCAAATATCCGGGCGAGCGCCAGGATCACGTAATCGAAAGAATGCTCATCGTCATTGAGGACCACAACAGCATAACGTGGTTGGCGTTTACGTTGGTGTGTCGGTTCTGGTTTCGATGTGGTGACGATCACTTCTGCAACAGGTTCGGTTTCCACGGCATTCATGGCGTTTCCTCCCTGAGAGATTTCAGGTCGTCCAAGCATCTCCGCAGTTGATCTTCAGAAAGACTCAACAGGTGTGTGAGATCTTTCGGGGCAAGATGCCTGAGGCGTTCCAGTTCTTGAATTTGCCCGATCAGATTTCCTTTAGAGATCATCAATGCCTCGGTCCGTTGTGCGCCCTCTTGAAGCATTTTGATCGCATTTGCAACTTCTTGTCGCGCGGCAGCGGCCACCTGTTCGGCATTGGCTGCCACCCGTTCGGCGTTGTCTCTCGCTTGCTCGGCACTGGCCGCTCTCTGCTCTGCGTTAGCCAAATCATTCTGCCAGGTCAGCATATCTCGCAGCGCGATTTCCCGCTCGATATAGCGAATTCGTTCCTCTTGCGTTCCGTTCATGCGCGTGAGCTCAGACAGAGCTTTCTTGATTTCCGGGACGGTCAGCATTCCAGGGATGGCATTCATATCGAGTCCCTTGGCATTCATGAAACTATCAAACGCGCGGTTCGTAAAGCACCTTCGGCTCCGCCGACCCCGGCCGATACAGAACCAGTCCACCGAGCGAATCATTGACTCTGACGACGCAATCCGACTCGCCCTGAACTTGATGTTCCAGGATCGCTTCTAATGCCTGGACTGCCGCAACCGTTTGTCGATCAGCCGCAAGATCATTATACGCGAGATTTTGGATGGATTGGAGACGTGTTTCCCGTTCGGAGTTCGCGCCCCCAAATTCGACGCAGGCGACTTCTCTTGCAAAACGTTCCAGAACTTCAATCCCATAACCACGTTGCGAACGTTCGCCCCACGGTTCCAGGAACGTGCCGTTGTAATGATTGTTCATCGTCGTTTTGAGTGTGAATGGGGTTCGCCCCTCAACCGTACATTCCACGCCACGTTTA
>JAQGHT010000978.1 GCA_028291565.1 Planctomycetaceae bacterium
GCCAGCTCAGTCCCAAACTCTAGCACACGTCGCTGATCGCGGTCGGTATCCGGGGGCCCAACGTACATGGCAATCTGAATTTTTCTTTAGAAAGTCGGACTTGACTGTACTGTTGCGAAAACACAGCACAATTTTGAAACGTGCTCGACACTGGTTCTCAGACCTTTTCGCAATGCTTCCAGCTTCTGAATTGCCGTTCGTGAATCCTGTCCATACACTCTAAATGCATATCTGTCTTAGGTAAAAGTTGATTCGTTCAAGTCTTTTTGAATTTGGGGCTGTCGCCCTGTTCTGCAGCACACGAGTCTCCCTTTGACGGCCACGCAAGTTTGCATGATTGCAAACCGGGATGTGCAATCGGTTTTAAGCCGCGCCGAGAAAGTCACGTCAGCAGTCGAATGCCTCCATTGCTTCCTGAGATAAAGTCCCATGAATCCAACCCAAATTGGCCCGTATGAAGTGTTGTCCAAAATTGGATCCGGGGGCATGGGAAGTGTTTACCTGGGTAAGCACAAAGACACCGGTGAGGAACTCGCAATCAAAGTTCTGCCGGCATCAATGGCCAACGAAGAGGGCTTCGTGAAACGGTTCAACCGCGAGATTGAATCGATGAAAAAGCTCAGCAATCCCCATATCGTCAAATTGCACGAAAATGGAGTCGATAATGGCACGTATTACTATTCAATGGAATACGTTGAAGGCGAAACTCTCACGCAGTTACTCCGGCGCGAACGCCGATTGCCTTGGCTGGAGGCGATCAATATTGGGATTCAGATCTGTCACGCTCTGAAGGCCGCGCATGACGCCGGCATTATTCATCGCGATCTGAAACCTTCGAATCTCCTGATCGCGTCCGACGGTATGGTCAAATTAACCGATTTCGGGATTGCGCAGGTCTTCGCCGCCGAGCGTCTGACGGTCACGGACGGAATCGTCGGCACGGCCGAATTCATGTCGCCGGAGCAGGCGGAAGGAAAAAGGGCATCCAAACAAAGCGATCTGTATTCGCTTGGCGCGGTACTCTATGCGATGGTTTGCGGTAAGCCTCCGTTTACGGCAGAAACGATGATGGCCGTATTGCAAAAGCACCGATTTGGGCAATTCGATTCTCCGCGTCGCGTCAATCCTGAGATTCCGTCCTGGTTCGAAGAAGTGATCGTTCAATTATTAAACAAGGATCCCGCGAAGCGACTTCCGGATGCCTATGTTGTCGGACGCCGGCTGGAACAAGTCCGCAACAAGATGGAATTCTACGAGTCTTCCACCGAAGCAGATAACGTCAGCGCCGGATCGGCCACGATCGCCGCGGACGACCCGGATCACCATTCTGTTGTCGGCCCAGGCCCGGCGACCTTAATGAAGGATCTGGTCCGACACGAATTGGAGTCCGAAGGTGGGTATCCGTTTCTCAATCAGATTCTGAATAGCAGCTGGTTCCTGGTCGCCATGTTGCTGCTCATTGTGCTGGGGGGATTCCTGTGGTTTCACGACTGGTCGCCTTCGCCCGAGCAGAGAATCCAATTGGGCGAAGCGATCATGGCTCAGCCGCCGGGTGACGACTGGCTGAAAGCACGCGACGAATATTTCAAGCCGTTGGTCGACATCGATGGCGGCAAATGGAATGAGCAAGTTGTTCCTTACCTCAGTCAAATTGATCAATTTGTGGAACTCGACAAACTCAAACGCGACATTCGTAAGAACCGTGGCAAGCGTGGATCTGAAACGAATCTGGCTGCCGATGAGCCGCGGCGATTGCTGGTTTGGGCCTTGAACCAAAAAGAAGCTGGCGATCTGGTGCACGCTCAAAAGACCGTTCAAGCCGTGAAAGCACTGCTCGAAGGTGATCCTGAGCAGACCAGACTGTATGATCTCTGCCAGCAGTTGGCCCGCGAAATGCAACGCGATGAAACGGCGGCCGACGAATGGCTGAAATCGGCAGTGGAACGGGCTAATAAACTGACGGCGGACAAGAAGACAAGCGCAGCCCGCGCGATCTGGGAATCCATCATCCAGTTGTACGGAGAGGATCCCGCCGCGGCGAAATACGTTGAGCAGGCTCAACAGGCATTGAATCAGAAAGCGAAATCTCATCCATGACGAAGTTGCTCAATTTGAAGGACTATATCCGGGCGGTGCCCGATTTTCCCAAGCCCGGGATCATGTTTCGAGACATCACACCGCTGCTGGCTCATCCACAGGCCTTCAAACAATCGATCGCCCAGATGGCGGATCAATTTCGCGATGCCAAGATTGATGCGATTCTGGCTGCCGAAGCTCGTGGATTTTTATTCGCTGCGCCGCTGGCCATTGAACTGGGTGCCAGACTGGTTCCCGTCCGTAAGCCGGGAAAGCTGCCTTATAAGGCTCACACCTACAAATACGATTTGGAATACGGCAGCGATACCTTGCAGATGCATACGGATGCATTGATGCCTGGTGACCGAGTTCTGCTGGTGGATGATTTGCTGGCCACCGGTGGGACAATGGATGCCTGCATCAAGCTGGCGGAAATGTGTGACGCCCATGTGGTCGCCTGCGCGTTCGCCATCGAATTGAGTTTCCTCAAAGGCCGCGAACGATTGCAGCCTCGAGAAGTTTTCAGTTTGCTCCACTATGCTGGTGAGTCGCCATAATTCGGTTAAATCTCGGAAACTTTTCGCCGATCCCCGGCGACTTTTCTCATTCCAATTGAGTTTGAAGAGTTTTTAGCCACGGATCGACACGGATTAAAGAATGGAAGACAGGCAAGATTGATCGGCGAATCGGACCGTTCGGAGAATTCTGACTCGTACTTTGAAATCCTCGACCCTTCGTACCTCTAATCCGTGTTTCATTCGGGTCGATCCGTGGCTAAATCTCCTTCAAGAATGACATGAATTCACGGGGGTTCGCCGAAAAGTGTCAAAGTTCGAGGTGAAAGCACGCTTCTTCGCTTTTTGCAATTCAGAGGATCACACAATGAGTTCCGGCTGGAAATTCTTTCTGATTCTTTGCTGTTTGAGTCTCACGCAGGGCTCTGTAAACGCAGCTGAACCCAAGCGTTCGATTCGCCCCGATGCGACAATTGGAACAGCCTCCGCAGTCATCAGTACTGCGGAGCAGTTGATTCAAACGGCTCAATTATTCCCCGTCGATCAACAGCAGCAGTTGATTGGCGCAGGGGACGCAAGTAAGCAGATTGAACAGACTTTGGATAATCTGCAACGAGTACTCATGACTGGTGGTTCCGAGCTGAATGCCGTCGTGAAATTGAATTGTTATGTGGCGAATGACGATCTCGTGCCGGTCATTCAGAAGTCGCTGGTTCAACGATTTCATGCTCCCGCCTTGCCGGCAGTCAGCTTTGTGACAACTCGCTTACCGATTTCCGAAGTGTTAGTCGCAGTGGACGCCATTGCGGAATTGAAGCCGGTGTCTGCGAGTGGCATTCCGCCCGTTGCCTCGGAATCACGGTATTTAGCAAGTTCACGTGTGGCAGCCAGGACACTTCACTTTATTTCGGGTCAGGCAGAAAAGGGGGCAAATTTGCCGGAAGCAACCCGGAAGACACTATTGAGTCTTGAGGCTTCGCTCAAATTCTGTGGGCGCTCGAAACTCGACGTGAGACAAATCAAATGCTTCTTGACTCCCATGTCGAAAATCGCGGACGTTCGAAGCGAGTTAGAAGCGTACTACGGAGCTCAATCCATACCGCCGGTCTCGTTTGTCGAATGGCAGTCGACATTGCCGATCGAAATCGAAGTCCTGGCGGACGGTATGCCCGAGACTGGACTAGAACCGCCGGGAAAACTGGTCTACCTCACGCCTCCTGGGATGTCGACATCGCCAGTCTTCTCACGGATCTGTCGCATTCACGAATCACCGTTGATCTTTGTTTCCGGCTTGTACGGTCAAGCGGGATCAAACGGAACTCAGCAAGTCGAAACGATCTTTGGTGATCTCGGCGCGATTCTGAAAGAATCTGGGGGCGATTTGCAGCATCTGGTGAAGGCGACCTATTATGTTTCGCAGGATGAACCAAGCCAGAAGCTGAACGAACTCCGGCCCAGGTATTACAATCCCAAGTCACCGCCGGCAGCCTCGAAAGCGCAAGTTACTGGAGTTGGCAGACCGGGAACCGGATTGACGATCGATATGATTGCGATACCAGCAGGCATTGCCCCCAAATAGCTGGCTTGTCACGCGAGCTTCGCCGCGGCGTGACAAGCCGCCCGTGTGGTAATTTCCTCTGTCCAGAAAGGCCCTTCCATTAACATCGATCCGAAATGGAATCACCGCTATTCCGAGCAAGACACTCCCTGGGATATGGGATTTCCATCGCGTGAACTGACGCGGGTGCTGGACCAGGGCATGGTCGTCGGCAGCACTGCGTTTGAGTTTGGCTGCGGCACAGGTCACAACGCCTGTCTGCTTGCTGAGCGTGGCTTTCAAGTCACGGCCGTGGACGGGGCAGCACTGGCCATTGAACGGGCTCGGGAGCGCGCCAAGAACCGGGGACTAGAGGTCGAATTCTTGCAGGCGGACGTGTGTCAATTGCCAGACTTAGGGCGTCGGTTCGACTTCATCTTTGACCGAGGCTGTTTTCACTGTGTGCGTCAGAACGACGTTGCAGGTTACCTGCGTTCCGTGCAGCTAGTCACGCGTCCCGGCTCCCGATTCCTATTGCTGACAGGCAATGCCAACGAGCAACGGGAGGGTGGTCCGCCGAGACTTCACGAACGGGAACTTCGAGCTGATCTCGAGCAACTCTTCGTCATCGACGATCTGCACGAATTTCGTTTCGATGATCCTGCGGGGCCAACCGGTCCACTCGCCTGGTCCTGTCTGATGACCCGAAAAGCAATTTAGCATCAATTCAGACCGGGGTTAAATTCCCGGTGGACGTTCCTTGGGAAACTGCTTCCAATAGAGTTCCTTGAACGGGTTGATTTTCGGTCCAAT
>JAQGHT010000980.1 GCA_028291565.1 Planctomycetaceae bacterium
ATCGATGACCGATTCTGAACACGAATCTTCGGAACCGAAGACTCGCTGCGCCTGGCTCCCCAAAGATAAAGCCGACTATACCCATTATCACGACACGGAATGGGGCCGGCCGGTGCATGACGATCAGATGTTGTTTGAAATGCTCATTCTGGAAGGAGCTCAAGCGGGCTTGAGCTGGTACTCAATCCTCACCCGCCGCGAGGGGTATCGGAAAGCATTCAAGAATTTCGACCCGGCAAAAGTCTCTCGTATGACAGATGCCCAAATAGAAGCGGTACTCGCGAAGGGGGACATTATCCGGAACCGCCTGAAGGTCTTCTCGGTACGCAAAAACGCCCTTGTCTTTCTAGCGATCCAACAAGAGTTTGGGACATTCGACCACTATGTGTGGGGTTTCGTGAACGGTGAGACAAAGGTCAATCGGCCCCTGACGTTGAAGGAGATTCCTGCCAGAACCGCCGAATCCGATGCCCTGGCCAAGGATCTGAAGAAACGCGGCATGAGCTTCGTCGGCTCGTCAATCGTGTATGCTTACATGCAAGCCACAGGCATGATCAACGACCATATGGCCAATTGCTTTCTGGCGCCGCCGAATAAGTCGGTCTTATTTACAGAGAGAAAATCGTGAACACCGTTCGCATTGCACTCGCGAATATCAGATTTCCTGCCACGCGTGACGAGTGGGCACCGTTCGAATGACCCTTCGCCAGTCGCTGCGCTTCTGGCTCCATTTGTACGACACGGAGTGTCGTACCACATTTTGGAATGTTTCCCTATGACCAGAGCTTACGTCGTGCTGGCTGCAATTTTTGTTGCGATGTCTGTATCACAAATCGCCCATGCTGATGATGCGGCCTGGATTTGGTCGCAGGCACAGCGAAAGGAAGCCACGAATGCCGAATTTCACAAGTCATTCGCTGTCAAACAGGCCGTGACTTCCGCCGTCCTGCGCGGCGTCGCGGAGTCGGCAGCCCTTGGTGTCTCACTGAATGGCGTATTGCTGGCCGAAGTCGAGCCGTATGATCCGTTGTTTCAGATCGATGTGACGGATCATTTGCGAATCGGAGATCAAAAATTGGTCGTTCGCGGACGGAGCGTTTCTGGACCCGCGGCGTTTTTCCTGCAGCTTGATCTCGTTTTCGCTGACAAGTCGCGCCAATCGATCGTCACGGACGCTTCATGGCAGTTCACGTTGGGTGATGACAAAACGACATCGCCCGCGGTAAGTTTCGGCGCAGTCGGCTCGCGAATGCTGATTCCGCAGGAACGGCAGATCGGCATCACCGCTTTTGACAACTACGAGCAATGGCGACAGGCTCAAGGAGCCAAAGGCGGCAGCAATCCTGCCTCGTTTCTGGTCTCTCCAGGATTTGAGATTCAACTCGTGCGTTCCGCCCAGGCCGGGGAAGACTCGTGGATCAGTCTCGCTTTTGATCCACAAGGCCGCGCCGTCATCGCCAAGGAAAAGCTGGGACTGCTACGCATGACATTGTCAGCAGACTCAGCACAGGTCACGCAAGTGGAAACCATCAACAATACCCTGCTGGAATGCCGGGGTTTGTTGTTCGTGAAAGAAGATCTCTTCGCCGATGCCAACAATTCGAAAGCGCTGTATCGCTTGCCAAGTGAAGGCAAAGACAAGTTTGGTGAACCGCAATTGCTGCACGCGAGCACCGGCGGAGTCGGACACGGACGCAACGATCTGGCGTTCGGGCCTGACCAGCAGGTTTATATGATCCACGGCGATTCGGTCGATTTACCGCTCGACTGCGTTGATCACACGTCGCCGTTCCGAGATGCCCGCAAAGGTCTGAAGACCAGCGAGGGCCAATTATTGCGGATCGATCCCAAAGGGGGAAAAGTCCATGTTTTGGCAGCCGGCCTGCGTAATCCATTCGGCATTGATTTCAACGCTGAAGGAGACGTCTTCACTTATGATGCGGACGCCGAACACGACATGGGAGCACCTTGGTATCGACCAACTCGAGTCCTACATCTCGTGACCGGGGGCGATTTCGGCTGGCGTGGCGTCACCGGTTCCTGGCCACCCTACTACCCAGACCACCCAGATAATGCTCTTCCGAATCTGGACATCGGCAAAGGATCGCCCACCGCAGTGAAGTTTGGAACGCGCAGCCACTTTCCCGAAAAGTTCCGCCGTGCGCTCTTTATTCTCGACTGGGCCTATGGCCGAATCATGGCGGTGCACGTCATCCCGCGTGGCAGCAGTTACCTGATGACGGCCGAGACGTTTCTCAAAGGGCGTCCGCTGAATGTGACGGACCTGGATTTCGGTCCTGACGGATCCATGTATTTCGTAACCGGTGGCCGAGGAACTCAGTCGGCACTCTATCGCGTTCGGTATGTGGGACCAAAACCGGCCGCCGACGAGACAACTCAACAGGAAATTGAGCAGACCGAGTTCGCGCGGCAATCACGCGAGAATCGCCGCCATCTCGAATCGTTATTGCTGCAAAAGGAAATTGACGATTCAACCTTGGCTAGTGTTTGGAACCGACTGGGTGACGACGATCCCTGGATCCGTCATGCGGCCCGCAATGTCCTGGAACGGCAAGCGGTCCAGCGTTGGCAAGATCGGGCTCTGACGGAACCCAAACAGACGATTGCGCTGGAAGGACTGCTGGCATTGGCCCGCGCCAAGAATCCGAGTCTATTCAATAGGATCCTCGTTCGACTCAACGAATTGAATTGGGAAACCGGACCACAGTCCGCACGACTCGCCGCAACATACACTTACCAGCTATGTCTGGCTCTGCAAACGGATGTGCCAGAACCCTTGTCGCAGGCTGTCGCAGCCAAATTGCTACGCCTCTTTCCCGATCGTTCGTCCGCGGTCAACCAGCAGTTGAGCGGGCTTCTGGCCAGATTTGATTCACCGCAAAGCGTCGCCAAAACAGTTGACTTGCTGAGATCTACGACACAACCGGCGGAATCGTTGCACTATCTGTTCACATTGCGGCATGTGAAGACAGGTTGGACATCGGAGCAGCGAGGGGTCTATTTCGAAGCCCTTGCAAACGCACAAAACGCTCTGGGCGGTGCCGGGATGCCGGATTTCCTGAAGAAAATCCGACAGGAAGCGGTCGCGACACTCACCGAGCCCGAACGAAAGGCATTGGGAAAACTGGTCGAAGGCACAGCCGACGAAGCGATCACCGAATCCGCGCCAGTGCGTCCCATTGTTCGTAAATGGACCGTCGACGAACTGAGCGATTCACTCACCGAAGTCGCTGGACAACGGGATTTGTCGCGGGGCCAGACGCTGTTCACGTCGGCCGGATGCATCAAATGTCACCGGTTGCGAGGTCACGGCCGGTTGATCGGCCCAGATCTCACTTCCGTGCCGAGTCGATTCAGCCGTCGCGATATCCTGGAGTCAATCATTTCGCCCTCGAAAGTGATTCCAGAAGCCTACCGCAGCCTTCAGATTGTGACCACAGACGGCAAATCCTACGTCGGTCGCGTGGCACTCGGCGGCGACTATCGCGCTGAAACGCTGCACCTGGCCACCGATCCCATGAACCCCTACAAGACAATCGCCATCCGAAAGTCAGACATCGAACTCGAGCAGCCGTCAATGACATCTTTGATGCCGGAAGGAATACTGAACACTCTAACCAGAGAAGAAGTTCTCGACCTGCTGGCGTTTATCGAACGCGATAGCCGTTAAGGAACGGCGAATCAATAAGTGTCGGAACCATTTGCAGAGCGCCCCCCTGTCCGACATCGCGCTAGACGGACAGGAATGTCCGTCCTACAGCCACGCGACGTCGTCGCGTGGCTTAAAGTACCGACTGTTATTGCTTCGATAATTTTAAGGATTTGATGATCGGCTATGGGGACGGGGTGCCAATGCAGTACAGATACCGCTCACCTCGCAGATAAAGACAGTCGCCATCCGCAATTGGCGGTGCATAAGCCAGGGTTTCCTGTCCGGGTATCGGCCAGGGACGTGCGAGTTGGGTTTCGATGCGATTACGGGCAATCTCTTTGAATTTCCGACCCGGCTCAAACACGACTGTCGATCCCTGATTATCGAAAACGACGATGTGCGCACCAATTAGCGTCGCACTGGCAGCGACTGGAACGGCGTTATAATGCATCAATCCATTGAGTCGCAGATCGTGGTAATAGACGGTTTCTCCATTCGACAAATCGACGACGTACAACCAGCCGTAGATGTCGACCATGTACGCCAAGCCTTTGTGAACGAGTGGTGAGCCGGCAGTCGAACGATCAAGCCAGCCTCCATCGGGACGCAGGCTATGTTCGCGTGGCAGATTCAGTTCGATGGTCGTTTTGAGCTCGGGCTTCCACACATCCCCCGAGACCTTGCTGAAGTCATAGAGGCTTAACTGTTTGACGCCATATTTCCCGGAATACATCAGATCTCCGAGGATGACCGGCGGTGCCCAACAGCCTCCGTCCCCCGAGGAAGCTCCGCGCGGGCGAAAAATCACCGTACCGTCTGACGGCCGAACGACTTCACCGAGTTGTGTGACGAAGACTTGCCGGCCTGCAAAAGTCGTCGCCAGGACAGCGGCAATGTTTTTGTTGACTCGGGGTTGGGTCCACTTCAATTCGCCAGTCGCGGCGTCCAATCCATGCAACTTGCCGAGGAACACGGCCAGAATGCCATCGGCGAGGGCCGGCGACGATCCATATTCCAGCGGTCCAGTCGGAACTCGGGTGATCCATTGCCGATGTCCTTCCAGATCGTAACACGCCGCCACCCCTAACCCACACCAGACATAGACATGCCGACCGTCACTCACCGGTGAGGGCATGGTGAACCCGACAATACCAAAATGAGCGGCGAAGTGACCGTCCGTCTGGAGTTCAAATCGCTGAGGATCGAGCTTGACCAACGCTTGCTGAATCTGATTTCGCAGCCCCATTCGCCGCAATCGGTCGGGCTCGGACTTCAGTGACGCCACGAGCGGATCAACCTGAGTTGCCAGGGCTGGAAGGGCTTGTTTTTCCGCCGCAGTCAACGCTTCGTAGTAGTTG
>JAQGHT010000806.1 GCA_028291565.1 Planctomycetaceae bacterium
GCAGGCTCGCACTACGGCAGCGGCCTTGGGGGAATGCCTCGGCATGACTGTCAAGGAACTCGACGGCATGGAGAACCTGGATCAGGGACTGTGGCAAGGGCTGCAAGTGGAGGATGTGCGGAGAAAACATCCTAAGGTGTTCCGGCAGTGGCAGGAATCACCGGAAACCATTTGTCCTCCGAACGGCGAAACGGTTGAGGAAGCACTGGATCGTATCCGCCGAGCTCTGGAAAAACCGCTGCGTCGGGGAATTCCGTTCGCTATCGTGGCTCCGGAACCGTTGGCCGAATTCATCGCATCGTTCATTACGGGGCGCAAGATTGATCTGACAAATAGTCTCTGTTCCGAGCGACGGCGTCTGCCGCGCTGGGAAAAACTGGACGTGGCTGAAGTCGGAGTAACGCCAAAAGCCTCCGAGCACACAATTTCGAGCTGATCTGTGCAAGCAGAGTTGAAAACGGTAAAACTGCGTTCTGTATTGTTCGCCTCCGCAAAGAGGCCAGTTCAATGCTGATCTCCGCGATCGAACGTCTGATTCTGCACTGCGCAGAAAAGTCGACGTCTTTCAAATCTGCCGTTTCCTTTTTTTCTGATTACGAACGCTGATGCCCGAAGAACTTCCCGTCGTAGAAATCTCCGCAACTGATAATTCGGACGCGACTTCCGACTCGATGACTGCGGTCCCGGCAGCTCCCGCGCCACGTACCAAACGTGGCGTTCCCGAGGGATTGTGGATTCACTGTCCCGGCTGCAAAGCGACCGTTTACAAAAAAGAGGTGGAACGGCTGCTCAATGTGTGCCCCGAATGCCAGCATCATTTTTATGTTTCGACGCAGAAACGCATTGAGCAATTGCTGGATCCGGACAGCTTTGAAGAGTGGTTTACCGAATTGCGGAGCGTCGACCCATTGGGCTTCGTGGACCGAAAATCTTACGCAGTCCGGCTCGTTGACGAACAAAAAGCGACCGGTATGACGGAAGCAGGGACGGTCGGACGCGGCTATCTGCGTGGCCGGCCGCTGGTGTTTGGAACGACCGATTCCGCGTTCATCATGGGCAGCATGGGCTCTGTGGTCGGTGAAAAACTGACTCGAGCCATCGAACGGGCGACCGAATTGAATTTGCCAGTCGTGATCGTCAGCGGTTCAGGCGGCGGTGCCCGCATGCATGAGGGAATTCTCTCGTTAATGCAGATGGGGAAAGTCAGTGCCGCCCTGGCCCGATTTCATGAAGCAGGCGGTCTGTTTATTTCTGTCCTGACGAATCCCACGATGGGCGGCGTCGCAGCGAGTTTTGCGTCACTGGGTGACATCATCCTGGCTGAACCCAATGCTCTGGTTGGATTTGCCGGCCCGCGCGTCGTGCGGACCACGATCAAGATCGAGTTGCCGGACGATTTTCAAACCAGCGAATTCATGAAAAAGCATGGGTTTGTGGATCGAGTGGTGCATCGCGCCGATCTTCGTAGCGAGATTTCGCGCGTGATTGATTATTGCGTGCGATAAAGTCAGCACGGGAGCTCCGCCTGGTAGGACGGACATTCCTGTCCGTCTAATACCAAGCGACGGCGAGGTATCTTAGCGATACGAGCGTCTTTCGGGCGACAAGCAGGAGCTGCCAATCCTACGGACGTCTTCTGTACGACGGACAAGAATATCCATCCTACGCCGTCTGCTGCGTGACGGACAGGCATGTCCGTCCTACAAAAGGTCACGTCCATGATCGCAATCGATAGGTAGGACGGACATTCTTGTCTGTCTAGTACCAGGCGACGGTCAGGAATTTCAGCGATACGAGTGTCTTTCGGGCAATGGATTGGAATGCCAATCTTACGGCGTCTTCCGCGAGACGGACAGGAATGTCCATCCTACAAAAGGTCACGTCCATGATCGCGATGGAAGTCGGCAACAGCCGAGTCAAATTTGGCCTGTTTCGAGATGGACATCAGATATCCAGCGCGGATCTCCCCATTTGCGTCGAACACAAGGCAGTTTCGCTTGATTCACATACGCTGCCCTGGGATGAATTGCAAGAATTGTTTCGGCGCGATGTTCCATTGAATCGCCAATCGCCTTTGTTTGTCGCAGCTTCCGTGAATCCTGCTGGTTTAGAACGAGTGCTTTTAGAATGGCCAATCGCCAATTGGCCCAAGCCGACGGTGTTGCGGTCTTCGGCGGAATTGCCAATTGTCAATCGGACTCACTATCCCGAGAAGGTCGGTACTGATCGCTTGCTGAAAGCGATTGCGGCGAATGTCTTACGCAGACCTGACTATCCGATAATTGTCGTGGATTCTGGAACGGCCACCACGGTGGATTGGATCACCGACCAAGGCGAATTCTCTGGCGGCGCCATTCTGCCCGGCTTGGCGTTGGCTTCGAAAGCATTGCACACATACACAGCTCAACTCCCATTGATCGAGATGTCGCAACTGAATTCACCGCCTCCGGCGATCGGACGCGAAACGATTAGCGCCCTGGAAAGTGGATTGTACTGGGGGCACATCGGCGCTGTGCGAGAACTCATTCAACGTATGTCGGTCGAGCGTGGCCTGCCACTTCCGAACGTCCTGGTCACCGGTGGAGGGGGATCGCTATTGGCAGGATATCTCGAAGCGGCAACCTACCGCCCCGCGCTCACGCTCGAAGGTTTGGCGGTTGCCGCAAGGACTTTGTCAAATCTCCAGATGCCGTAATAGTCGAAAGATGGGGCCTTGTTAATCCATGCTCATCGTGACGGTTTTTGATTCCGTGTAGTTCTGCAGTGCGGCGGCACCCAGTTCGCGGCCAATACCACTCATTTTGAATCCACCAAACGGGGCGGCGGCGTCGAAGACGTCATAGCAGTTGACCCACACCGTACCGGCTCGCACGCTGTGAGCGAACTTGTGAGCCTTCCCGACATCCCGCGTCCAGACCGCGGCCGCCAGTCCATAGAACGTGTTGTTGGCACGCTCGATGACTTCATCGACCGTCTTGAACGGCAGGACGCTCATGACCGGTCCAAAAATCTCGTCGGTAGCAATCGGCATGTCGTCTTTAACGTGATCAAAGACTGTCGGTTCAATATAAAAACCCTTTGTGCCAAAGCGTTTGCCGCCGGTCACGCATTTCGCGCCGCCCTGATTGCCTTTGTCGATGTAGCTCAGGATCTTGTCAAACTGCGCCTGATCGACTTGCAGTCCCTGGGTCGTTTCCGAGTCGAACGGATTGCCCAATTTGCGTGTCGAAGCAC